>CANGSG010000060.1 GCA_947456435.1 Hyphomicrobiales bacterium | reverse complement strand
GGTTCCTCGTCGCTATCGGTTTTGGTATTGGCATTGTCGGCGTTGCTTTTTCATATGGCTTTTTGGTTGCCGTTTTGACCGGCGCCGCGCGCTTAATCTGATAGCGCTGAATAATTAAGCCATCAGATCAAGGCTTGGCCTTTCATACTCGTGTGACCGTTTTTGCCGATGATGATGTGGTCATGAACGAGAATGCCGAGCGGCTTGCCGGCTTCAACAATTTGCCGTGTCATCGCGATATCTGCTTGTGACGGCGTTGGATCACCCGAGGGGTGATTATGGACAAGGATCACTGCCGTCGCGGACACTTCGAGTGCGCGTTTGACAACTTCGCGGGGATAAACGGGCGTGTGATCAACCGTTCCCGTTTGTTGGATTTCATCGGCGATGAGCGCGTTGCGTTTGTCGAGAAACAGAATTCGAAACACCTCGCGCGCTTCAAACGCCATCGACGCCCTACAATAATCGATGACCGCTGTCCATGATCCGAGCACGGTGCGTTTTTTAACCGCACCCTTGGCAAGTTCGCGACCGGCGGCTTCAACCAGCTTTAAATCAAGCGCGGTGGCCTCACCGATGCCGTCGGTTATGCGTAACCGTGATAGGGGTGCGCCGAGCACTTCGGCAACGGAACCAAATTCAGCGATCAGTTTTTTGGCGAGCGGTTTGACATCGCGACGCGGAATCGAACGAAAGAGAATAAGTTCGAGCAGTTCGTAATCTTGGAGCGCTTCGCGTCCCGCGCGTAGAAACCGATCTTTCAACCTCTGGCGGTGGCCGCTGGCGTGATCACCCTCCTGTTTGTCTTCAGGAGAGGATGTCACGCGTTCGGTCATGGTTCGCTAGGTCGGCTTGTATGAGTTTTGTCGAGGCCTTTGGGCGAGAGCGTGAAAATTTCGCAACCCGTCTCGGTCACACCAATTGTATGTTCATATTGCGCCGAGAGTGAACGGTCACGTGTGACAGCGGTCCACCCGTCACCAAGAACTTTCACTTCAGGCCGACCCAGATTGATCATCGGTTCAATGGTGAAGAACATGCCGGGCTTCAATGGGACGCCGTCTTTCGGACGGCCATAATGAAGAATATTCGGTTCGTCATGAAAGAGACGGCCAAGACCATGGCCGCAGAAATCGCGCACCACGGAGCAACGCTCGCCTTCTGCAAAAGTTTGAATGGCGTAGCCAATATCGCCAGTGGTCGCGCCGGGCTTGATCGCGGCAATGCCGCGCATCAAGCTTTCATAGGTGACATCCAAGAGCCGCTCGGCGCGACGGGGAATTTCGCCCACCGCATACATGCGGCTTGAATCGCCATGCCAGCCCTCAACTACGAGCGTGACGTCGATATTCACGATATCGCCTTCACGCAGCGGCTTGTCATTCGGAATGCCGTGACACACGACATGATTGATCGAAGTGCAAATCGATTTTTTGAAGCCGCGATAATTAAGGGGCGCCGGATAGGCCCCGTGATCCATCGCGAATTCAAACGATACTTTGTCGAGATACTCGGTCGTCACGCCCGGTTTGACGAGATCGATCAAGAGATCAAGCGCCTGAGCGGTCAGCTGACCGGCCTTGCGCATGCCTTCAAACGCCTCGGGGCCGAACAATTTGATCTGTCCGGGCTGGCGGCGATTGGCGGTGGCGGCGTCGACAAAGGTCATGAAGAGGGGAAGCTTTTTTCTGTTGGCATGAGTCCTCATAGAAATGGGGGAAATACCTCCGGGATGCAAGAAAAAGCCGACCGTTACCCGTGCTTTATCATGAGCTATGCGATGTTTTCGTGGGGAAGGGCGGCTGAGAGCGCTTGAGCGCGGCGCGGGCGCCACTTATGGTCTCGTTCTTCACAATTAGAGGTGTCCCGATGAGCAGCGAGAGCCAGACGCGCGTGACGGCGGCCCTGCTTGTGATTGGGGATGAGATCCTCTCGGGCCGCACCAAAGACAAGAATATCGGCTTTTTGGCCGAGTATCTCACGGCCCTCGGCATTGATCTGCGTGAAGTGCGGGTCGTTCCCGATGATGAGGACGCAATCATCGAGGCGATCAATGCGCTGCGCGCGCGTAACACCTATCTCTTCACCACGGGTGGGATCGGCCCTACTCATGATGATATCACCGCTGATTGCGTGGCCAAGGCGCTCGGCGTCTCCATCGATCATGACCCGCGCGCCGTCGCGCTTTTGCGCGAGCGTTATCCTGATCCGAAAGATTTAAATGACTCGCGTTTGCTTATGGCGCGCATTCCCGAAGGCGCTGATCTCATCGACAATCCGATTTCAAAAGCGCCCGGCTTTATGGTGCAGAATGTGATTGTGATGGCGGGTGTACCATCGATCATGCAAGCGATGCTCGAGAATGTAACGCCGCGTTTGAAGACCGGCGTGAAGTTGCAATCGGTTTCCGTTGATAGCGGCGGATTGCCGGAAGGCATTTATGCTTCGAGATTGGGCGCTATTCAGAAAGAGCATCCTGACGTGATTATTGGCTCTTACCCGCATTTTGACGGGCAGACTTTCCGCAACCAAATCGTATTGCGGGGACGAAAAGCTGATGTGCTGACTAATGCGCAAGAGGCTGTTGCGGCGATGCTCAAAGCGCTCGCCGACAATGATAAAACAATTCCTTTATGAATGATGATTGAGAGTAAAAAATGAGCGGTCCGAGTCAAAAAGCCTTTCCCGTTTCATGGGATCAGTTTCATCGCGATGCGCGCGCCTTAGCTTGGCGCCTTGCCTCGTCTGGACCTTTTAATTCTGTGATTTGTATCACGCGCGGCGGGCTGGTGCCGGCGGCGATCGTGGCGCGTGAATTAGGTTTGCGCATTATCGAGACGATCTGCATCGCCTCCTATCATGACTATACGAGCCAAGGTGAATTGCAGGTTCTTAAATCCATTGCCAAAGATGTGCTGGCAATAGGGGGCGATGGCGGCAAAGGCATTCTTGTCGTTGATGACCTCGTTGATACGGGTAAGACCGCGAAAATCGTGCGCGACATTATTCCGAACGCCCATGTGGCCACCGTCTATGCGAAGCCTTTGGGACGCCCGCTGGTCGATACCTTCATCACGGAAGTCTCGCAGGATACTTGGATTTATTTTCCTTGGGATATGGGCCTTGCCTATCAGGCGCCGATTGCCGAGGACCATAAGGGGTAAGGGTAGGCTTGCCGGGACCAGCAAGCTCACTTAAAGGGGGCGGGGGATTTTTCCCTTTTTTCTTGATTCTTCGATGCGCACATCATGCGTGATGGCGGACATGGCGAAACTGGTAGACGCAAGGGACTTAAAATCCCTCGGTAGTAATACTGTGCGGGTTCGAGTCCCGCTGTCCGCACCATCGAACTCCTCTTACCCCTCATCGGCCATTTCATTTCGTGACCCAAACGCTCCGCACGCTTGACGATCTTGTTTCTGCCGGTCTTGTCGGCAGTGAAGCGCATGCGGCCTTGCAACCCGTTGCACAGCGTTATGCGATTGCGGTCACGTCCTCGATGATTGGCTTGATTGATCGTACTGACCCGCAAGATCCTATCAGGTTGCAATTCATTCCCGATCCACGTGAATTAAATGTCTCAAGAGGCGAGGCTGCTGATCCTATAGGCGATTTCGCGCATTCGCCGCTTGAAGGACTGGTGCACCGTTATCCTGATCGCGTGCTCGTGAAGCTCACCCATATTTGCCCGGTCTATTGCCGCTTTTGTTTTCGCCGCGAGATGGTGGGCCCGGGAAAGAGCGATGCGCTTTCAGAAGATACTCTCGAAGCAATTTATTCTTACATCGCAGCGCATCCCGAAATATGGGAAGTGATTGTCACGGGCGGTGATCCGCTCATTCTCTCTCCCCGTCGTCTGCAAGAGTTTACAACGCGGTTGGCGGCGATTGATCATGTACGCGTCTTGCGCTGGCATACGCGTGTGCCGTCGGTTGATCCCGCGCGCGTTACGGATGAACTCGCGCGCGCGCTGGTGCCCAAAGGCAAATCGGTATGGCTTGCGCTTCATGTGAATCATCCGCGCGAAATGACGGTTGATTGTCTTGATGCCGTGGCCCGCTTAAAGCACGCGGGCATCAATCTCATCAGCCAAAGCGTGTTGCTCAAAGGCGTGAATGATACGGTCGAAACGCTTGCGGCCTTAATGCGCGCTTTTGTTGAGGCAGGCGTGAAGCCTTACTATCTTCATCAAGGTGATATGGCGCCGGGGACCGCGCATTTTCGCACCCGTGTTGAAGACGCTAAAGCGCTGATCGACGGGTTGCGCGGGCGCGTTTCGGGCTTGGCTCAGCCGCTCTATGTTATTGATTTGCCCGGTGGGGCTGGCAAAGTGCCTGTTGCGGCGCTTTCTTGCGAAATTGACGGAGAGGGCTGGCGCATCAGGGATTGGCAAGGCTATACACATGCCTATCCGCCGGTTGGCTCAATGAAAGGTCCGATTGAGCAAAGTCTCGTCGGTGAAGTATAAGGACATCTCGTTTCGTGCGTGCGCCAGAATTATCGATTGTCGTTCCCGTGTTTAATGAACGCGCCAATATCGCGCCACTTGTTGGCCTTGTTGCTGACGCGCTTCCCGATGTCGCGTGGGAATTGATTTTTGTTGATGACAATTCACCTGATGGTACGAGCGATGAAGTTAAAGCGTTAGCAGCAAAAGACTCTCGCGTTCGCGGTATTCGCCGTGTCGGGCGTCGCGGTCTTTCCGGGGCTTCGATTGAAGGCATGTTGTCATCGAGTGCGCCCTATGTCGCCGTGATGGATGGCGATTTGCAACATGATGAGCGGGTGCTCGTGCGGATGCTGGCGCTCATTCGTTCGCCGGGCGTTGATCTTGTGATCGCAACGCGTGAACGGGATCGTGGAAATATCACAGGCCTCTCCGAGAAGCGTTCTTTTGTGAGCGACTTCGGCCGATTTCTCTCGCGCCTTGTCATCAAGAATGACGTGAAAGATCCGATGAGCGGGTTCTTTATGATCCGTCGTGAAATCGTTGATCGCGCAGCGCCGAAACTCGCGACTGAAGGGTTCAAGATTTTGGCCGATATCCTCGCCACAACCCCCGGCGCGCTCTCTATTCGCGAGACGCCTTATGTGTTTCGCGAGCGCCAACATGGCGAGAGCAAACTCGATGCGCGCGTGGCCTTCGATTATCTTGGTTTCCTCTTTCATCATTTGACCGGTCGCATTGTCCCGATCCGCTTTTTTCTTTTCGGACTCGTGGGAGCACTTGGCGTTGTTGTTCATCTCGCTGCGTTGCGTGCGGTGTTATCGGGTCTTCCGGTATTAGGATTTGATGGCGCGCAATTAGTCGCGACCCTTGTGGCGATGACCAGCAATTTCATCTTGAACAACCAACTCACTTATCGTGATCGCCGCTTGCATGGGCTGAAATTTTTGATTGGCTTTATATTGTTTGCCTTGAGCTGCAGCATTGGCCTTGTCGCCAATGTGGGCATCGCACGCGTGATCTATTCCGATGGTCAAGTCTGGTGGCTCGCCGGTTTGGCAGGTGCTGTAACCGGTTCCGTATTCAATTATGTCACGAGCGGATTGTTTGTGTGGCGTAAGAGCTGATCAGGCATTAGCAGCTTGCGGTGTAAAACGCGTCGCTTGGGCCTTTTGCCAAAGCGCTAAATTAGCCTCATGCGCTGTCCCCGCCAGAAGCGCATTGTCGTTCAAGGTCGGATAAAGCTCGGCATAGGTTTTTGTTTCGGTCGGGCTCACACGGCGATGAAGTAAATCCGCGCGAATATCTGACGGGTGCAGAAGGCCTGCCGCGCCGATCACTTCGGCAAGCGCTTCCAAAGTATGCGCATGGAAATTTTTCACGCGTTCGGCTTTGTCTGGAATGACAAGCGCGCGTTGACGAAGCGGGTCTTGTGTTGCGACACCGACAGGGCAACGATCCGTGTGGCAACTTTGCGATTGAATACAGCCAATCGCAAACATGAAACCGCGTGCCGCATTACACCAATCAGCGCCGAGCGCCATCACGCGCACCATATCGAAAGCAGACGTAATTTTTCCCGCAGCCCCCAGTTTGATTTTGTCGCGCAAGCCCAAGCCGATCAACGTCGAATGAACAAAGGAGAGGCCGTCCCGCAAGGGCATACCGATATGGTCGGTGAATTCGAGCGGTGCGGCACCAGTGCCGCCTTCGGTGCCATCCACGACAATAAAATCAGGCGTGACTTTTCGTTCGATCATCGCTTTGCAGATGGCTAGGAATTCGCTCTTCTCGCCAATGCAGAGTTTGAAGCCGACTGGTTTGCCGCCAGAGAGGCGACGTAATTCGGAGATAAAATCCACCAAGCCAAGCGGGGTTGAAAAGGCGGGATGTGCGGCTGGTGAAACGCAATCCTCACCGACTCTCACGCCCCGCGCTTCGGCAATCTCACGCGTCACCTTTGCGCCCGGCAACACGCCGCCATGTCCGGGCTTTGCACCTTGGCTCAATTTGATTTCAATCATTTTGACTTGCGGCGCGCGCGCCTGTTCAGTGAAGCGTTCGGGATTGAAGGAGCCATCCTCATGGCGGCAACCGAAATAGCCGCTGCCGATTTCCCAGATGAGATCGCCGCCCGGCTCGCGATGGTGAACAGAGATACTGCCTTCCCCCGTATCATGGGCAAAGCCGCCGTCTTTGGCGCCTTTATTGAGCGCGCGGATCGCATTCGCACTCAAAGCGCCGAAGCTCATTGCGGAGATGTTGAAAACGGAAGCGGAATAGGGCTGTGCGCAATCGGGGCCGCCAATTATAATACGAAAATCTTTTGGGTTCGGGTGCTGCGGCGCAAGCGAATGCGATAGCCATTCAAAGCCCGGTTGATAGACGTCAAGAATAGTGCCGAAAGGCCGTTTATCGAGTTGCACTTTCGCGCGTTGATAGACAATGGCGCGTTTGTTGCGGCTAAACGGCGTGCCGTCTGTATCGCTTTCGATGAAGTATTGCCGCATCTCTTTGCGGATGCTTTCGAGAAAAAACCGCATAAGGCCGATGAGCGGATAATTTCTCAAGATACTGTGATGCGTTTGCAAGAGATTATATATTCCAATCGCTGAGCCAATGAGGCCAACAACAAAAAGCGCAACAAATAGGGGATGATGGGGCGCCAAAAAGGCCGAGATGACTGTAACCGCGAGAACAATCGCCAATGTCAAAAAACGCATGATAACCCCATCGCCCCATTATTATTGATTGTCCCGATATTATGGGACACGCATTAGTTTAGTATGAAGGAATAAATCCAGTCATACCGTTTTGAAAGATCCGTGCGGCGGATAACCATGTTCCGGGCAACCGTGAGCGGCCAGCGCAGGTGATAGGTTTGTCCGTTGGCGCGGGCAGCGTTTTGAATTTTTGTCGCGCGCGGACGCCGTTCAGTTTCATAGCGGCGGAACGCGTCGGCAAGTTGATCCGGTGTTTTTGTGATTTCACGCACAAGTGTTGCGGCATCTTCAATCGCAAGGGCCGCACCTTGGGCAAGGAAGGGTAAAACGGGATGTGCGGCATCGCCGAGTAATGTTGCGCGGTTCTCGCTCCAGCGTGTGCGTTCGCGACGATCAAAGAGCGACCAGACCGACCAATCGGGAACTGCAGAAATGACGTCTTTCGCCTCAGGTGTCCAATCGCGAAACCGCTTCATGATCTTGTCACGCTCGCCTAAGTGTGCCCATCCCGGACGATTATCCGTGTCCGATGTCACGGCGACGACATTGATCGCATTGCCGCGTCGGATGGGATAATGGACGATATGGGCTTTTGGTCCGAGCCAGAGACGGCTTTCTGTTTTTGGGAGATGCATGGGCCAATTATTGATTGGCACAAGCCCGCGCCACGCCTGATAGCCTAAAAATTCAGGCGAAGATTTGTCTCCGAGGAGCTCAGCAACATGGGACCAGAGTCCATCCGCGCCGATGAGCGCACGACATACGACATCTTCTGATTGCGTTGCAGAGCTGCAGGTCACGACAACGCTGGCATCATCGTTTTTTTTGATCGCAGACACTTTACGTCCGAAAATCAAACGCACATTGCCAAGGCCGCGAACCGCATCAAGAAGCGTGGTTTGAAGATCAGCGCGATGGATCGACCAATAGGGCGCACCGAAACGATCTGCCATCGAGTGACCCAGCGTCATCGACGAAAGGGACGCGGCATTGGTGCCGTCTAAAACCTGTAGTCGTTCCGGCGTTGAGGCAAAGCGGGTGAGTGTTTGCTCGAGTCCAAGCCCAATCAAAATGCGCGACGCATTTGGCGAAAGCTGCAAGCCCGCGCCAATTTCTTCAATCTGTGTTCGTTGTTCAATGAGGAGGCAGGGAAATCCGGCGCGTCCGAGCATCAAAGCAGCGGTCAGTCCCCCGATTCCAGCGCCGGCGATGAGAAAGGGGGCATCCTGCATGGTGTGGATGCCGGATCAGGCAGCGATCGGACCCGGCTCGAAAAGGCAGTCGGCGGGTTCGGCTGCGGTCTTCAGCGTGGCGTCATAAACGAACACTGTCGAGCAATAGGGGCAGATCGCCTCGGCATCGCTGCCCATATCGATAAAAATATGCGGGTGATCGAGCGGCGGGGAGGCGCCAACACACATGAATTCCCGAGCATGAATGCGGATCCGGGCAATCCCGGCGTCATTCTTGAAATAGGGAATGGCGTGACCGGCCATCGTTAAACTCCCGTGCAAATCGTCAAATCGGGGCGACATTAGTCCGATGCGCGGTTCGAGGCCAGAGAAAATCGCCCGTTTTTCGTCTTTCTTACAAGGAACTGAGCCCCTATGAAGGGGTAGAGAGTGGGGATCAGGCAAAGCGCCATGGACTATTTTTCTTCGGGCGGGGTTCGCATCGCCTATTTTGATCAGCAGCCGGAAGGCGGCGAGGGCATGCCGGTTGTCCTCGTGCATGGATTTGCTTCGACTCATCGCGTGAACTGGATCGATACGTCATGGGTCTCGACGCTCACGCGCGCAGGCTATCGTGTCATCGCACTTGATAATCGGGGCCATGGTCAAAGCGACAAGCTTTACGACCCTGAGGCCTATGATCCCGAAGTGATGGCGAAGGATGTGATTGCGCTTCTCGATCACCTCCACATCGCGCGTGCTGATCTCATCGGCTATTCGATGGGCGCACGAATTTCGGCGATGACGGCGGTACGTTATCCGGATCGTGTACGCGCGGTGATTTTAGGGGGGCTCGGTATCCATCTTGTCGAAGGCAATGGTTTGCCGCCCGGCATTGCCGAGGCGCTTGAAAGTGAAACCCCTGAAACGCTCACTGATCCCACGCAACGAATGTTTCGGTTCTTTGCGGAAAAGAATGGCGGAGACCTGAAAGCCTTGGCCGCGTGTATGCGCGGATCGCGTCGTGGATTAACGGCGGCCGATGTCGCCACATTACCGATGCCTGTCCTCGTGGCCGTTGGCAGCGAGGATCTGATCGGTGGCGATCCTTATCCTCTCGCCAGTATGATCCCGCATGGACAGGCTTTTGTGATTGAGGGACGTGATCATAATCTTGCGGTCGGAGACCGGACGCATAAAGCCGCCGCGCTTGAATTTCTTAGCCACAGACCCTGAGTGATTGCCAGAGCGCCCCGTCGCACCTAGATAGAGGGTGAAGTCGTCTTTCACGGAAATGGACCGATGCAAGCCAAGGAACTTGAAGCCCTGACAGCAGACCGCTCGGTCGCCGATCCGATCTGGGTTCATATCCGGAGCGAAGCGGCTGATATTTTGTCATCAGACGCGGATCTCGGGCGGCTGGCTCGATCGAATATTCTTGATCAACCGAGCTTTGACCGTGCGGTGATTGAACGCTTGGCGGCTCGCCTTGATCATCCGGATGTACCGCGCGCCGTGATTGTCGAAATTTTTGCGTCACTTGCCGCGTCTGATCCTTCGATTGGCGAAGGCTTTCGCGCAGATCTGATGGCGGTTGCGGATCGTGATCCGGCCTGCACGCGTTTTGTTGAGCCGCTTCTTTATTTCAAAGGCTATCATGCGCTTCAGACGCATCGCTTTGCTCATGCATTGATGCGCCAGGGCCGCAAAGATTTTGCGCTTTATTTGCAAAGCCGCTCTTCTGAAATTTTTCAAACGGATATCAATCCGGATGCTCGTATCGGTCGCGGTGTATTTCTTGATCACGCGACAGGTCTTGTCGTTGGCCAAACAGCGGTGATCGAAGATGACGTGTCGATCCTTCAAGGTGTGACTTTGGGTGGGACCGGCAAAGCTACGGGGGATCGCCATCCGAAAATCCGGCGTGGTGTTTTGATTGGCGCGGGCGCGAAAATTCTTGGCAATATCGAAGTCGGCCAATGCGCGCGTGTCGCGGCCGGATCGGTCGTTCTCAAAGACGTGCCGCGTAATGTGACAGTCGCTGGTGTGCCTGCAAAAATCGTCGGGGAATCGGGTTGTGCGGAACCGGCGCGGACGATGGATCAAATTCTTGCCGATAAGGGCGGCGGCGTGGCCTAAAACAGCTTTGGGGTTGCGGCGCGCCCGAGGAAGTGGCATGCGAAACGCGATACTGATCGTTTTCTAATCAATAGGCGGCATTTCCATGGACAAGGCAGAGCTCTTAAAACTTCAAACCTATCTTCGCCGTCTGTTCGGCAATGCGAATATCAAAGTCGTCCCGCGGCCAAAAAAAACCGACTCCGCTGAAGTGATGATCGGTGAAGAATTTATTGGCGTGCTCTCGCTTGATACGGAAGATGGCGACCGCTCTTACGCCTTAACCATGTCAATCCTCGATATCGATCTCGAAGGGGTCGAGTGAGCGATAATAGAGTAAAGGGGCTTAATCATGCCGATCTACGCGCTCGATGTGACAAGCCCCAAATTCGCCGATGCAAAATCGATCTTCATCGCCCCTGATGCGC
>CANGSG010000059.1 GCA_947456435.1 Hyphomicrobiales bacterium | reverse complement strand
TGGGGGCGCGCGCATCTTGCAACAGTGAAGCAAGATCATAAGCGGGATGACCAAAAACAGAATCTTGAATATCAATGACACCAATGCGGTGCCCATCAGGGCGTGCGGCGAGCCAAAACAAATTCGGCGAATGATAGTCGCGCAAGGTCCATGTCTGGCGATCATGCAGACAAGGTTCAATAAGACCGCGCCAGAGCTGAATAAACTCACGCCGCGCCTCATCTGATAGCGTTTCTTTGGAGAAGGCTGGGCAATACCATTCGAGAAAGAGTTCAACCTCTGTGAGAAGAGGCTCAAGATCATAGGTGGGCAAGTGATAGGCTTCAGTTTTGCTCAATGAAATCGATTGGGGTAACTCCTTGGCGTGTAAATGGGCGAGAACGGCCACAGCTTCACGATAACGTTCAGCAATCGGTGCATGGTCGCTAACAATACCCTCACTTCCAAAATCTTCAACAAGCGCCAAACCATTTTCGATGTCGGCCGCATAGATTTCAGGTGCACTGATGCCCTCATGGCGCAGCGCCTTAGACATCGCGACAAATGAGCCCAGAGACTCTGAAAGACGTGCAAGGGCGCGATAAGTTTTTCCGTCGCGAAGGACGGGGCCTGCAACTGGTGGCGGAGCATGCATCAATATCGCGCTCTTCCCAAGCAAAGTCAGCCGTTCAAAGTAACGTCCCGATGCATCACCCGCAATCGCGCGACGCTCTGCCGCGAGCCACTCTTTTGAAGCTAAAAGTGTCGTGACATCCATGATCGCCTTTACGCGCGCTACATAATCTCCCCGCGCCGTAACTATAATAGCGCGCCCCACACCCTGCGTGCCGGGCTTTAATGACAAATGAATGTCAAGGTCTGCGCGTGTCTCGAGTTCTGGCGCGTGGCTTGCCCATTCAACAACAGAAAGAGACTCGTGTGATAATTCATCAAAGCCGAGCTCGATCAGTTCTTCAGGATCACGAAGGCGATAAAGATCGCAATGAATTAGGGGGGGCTTTAATGTGTCGTAAGTTTGAATGAGTGTAAAAGTCGGGCTTGGTACTTCAAGCGCATCGTCACGCGCCAGCGCGCGGATTAAGGCGCGGGCGAAAGCGGTTTTTCCGGCACCAAGATCGCCCGATAGGGTAATGAGGTCCCCTTTTTGAAGGATGGGTGAGAGCGAGCGGGCAAAAGAAATTGTGTCATTCTCGTCAGTGACATCAAAAAGCCAGCGCACAGATTGTTTTTGAGGAGCAGCGTTGCGCGACGTCATGCGGCTTTCGTGATGCCGTCAGAGGGAAGAGCTTGCGGGAACGTGCATGTTACAAGCGTACCGCGGCCTGCTTCTGATTCAATTGCAACATGACCGCCATGAAGCTCGACCAAAGCGCGCACGAGCGAAAGGCCTAATCCCGCGCCGCGATGCCGTGTGCCACCGCTCCGTGTTTCAAAACGATCAAACACATGCGGTAACACATCCGAGGGAATACCCCGCCCTTCATCTTTCACTTCAATGATCAGTTCATGGTGCGCGCGGAGGGCCCGCACGCTGATGGTTTGACCCTTGTCCGAGAACCCTATGGCATTTGAAAGAAGATTAAACAAAATTTGACGAATGCGCTTCTCGTCAAGCGACACAGTGCCGATTGTCGGCTCAATGTCGATTTTCAGATCAAGGCCCAATTCCCGCATCTGGTCCTTGAGGCCGATAATGGCTGACTCAACCAGCGGGGGTAATTCAACCTGGCTGATCGACAAGTCAATTTCACCACGATCAAATGAAGCGAGATCAAGAATATCGTCGATAATGGCCATCAAAGCGTTTGAAGATTGCAGAATATGGCCCGCGTAATCTGACTGTTTGTCAGTGAGAGATCCGGCGGTGCCGCTCGCAAGCAATTCGGTAAAGCCAATGACGTTGGTCAGCGGTGAACGCAATTGATAGGACACGTGATGTACAAAATTTTCGCGCAATTTTGCGGCACGTTGGAGAGCTTCATTTTTCTCAGTGAGCGCGCGTTCGACATTTACAATTGCTGACACATCAATAAAGGTCACAAGAGTTGAGCCATCTGGCAATGGTGCGAGCGTGCAATCAACGATTGAACCGTCATGCCGCTCCATGCGGTAGAACTGCGCCTGACGACTATCGGTCACACCTGCAATCATACCCTTGATTGATGACCAAACATCGACATCGGCATAAAGATGATGCGCATCAAGAATGACTTGATCGATATGCGGATGATTTTCCAACCGCTTCGGATCAAGGGCCCAGATTTTTTCAAAAGCAGGATTATTGAATTTGTGGCGGCCATCGGTGCCAAACACGGCAACGCCTTCTTTAAGCGAATCGAGCGTTTCACTCTGCACGCGTGTCAGCGCGTTGAAGCTCGACTGGAGATGGAACTGCGCCGTCACATCGTCAAAGAGATAGGTCACACCGCCTTGCGGATTTGGATTGATGACCGCGCGCAACATGCGTCCGCCTGGAAGATACCAGGTGGCTTCGCGCGTTTCGAGTTGCCGGTAGTTTTCAAGGAGGGTCGTTTTCCAGCCTTTGTAATCGGCTTGTTCCGGCAGACGACGCGCATCACGCAGACGATCAAGAATTTCACTATCAGTTGGCGAAGTCTTGATGAAAGCTTCATCAAGCTGCCACAACGTACGATAGGCTAAATTACAAAAGACCAGTCTTTGCTTTTCATCAAAGATCGCAACGGCGGTAGGCAATTGATCGAGCGTGCGGACATGATTGGCCATTTGCCGCTCAAGATCACTGCGAATAGATTCAAGGTCGGAGACGTCCGCAGCATATCCGATTGAGCCGGCAGCTAAAGGTGTTTCGACAAGATCAAAAATACGCCGTTCGCCTGCGATGATCAGCGGGGAGCGTGTTTGATAGACATCGCCGCGCATAACAATATCGGCTGCATCTTTGCGAATGGATGCGTCGAGCAATTCGAGTTGGCGCGCAATCGCATCGGCGCTGTTCTCTGCATCAACCGCAAAGGCATAGGGCTCATTGACCCAAGTCAGACGGCCGCTCCGATCACGAAGCCAGATCGGTTGTGCGAGCGTATCGAGCATCGCCCGCAATCCGAGTGTTTCGACTTTGAGATTCTCATGATCACGCGCGAGATCGAGATAATCTTGGCGTTGGCTGCTGACATCTTTGAGTCTCATCACCGCGCGACCACCCAGTGGACGGCCCTGCGCTTCGACATAGCGGCCCGTTTTGGTTTGCAGCACGAGCTCGAAGGGTGTGCCGTCGCGGCGTAAGGCTTCGACAGCCGCTTCGATTGATTGCGCGCGTTTTGGCGCCAACCATTGACCGAATGCCAGAGGATGACCGCCACCGGTCGCTTCCGACAATAGCGCGCTATCGCCGGTGAGGGCGGGGTCGGCGCCCTGTTCGGTCCATGTGACGATCAGATGCGCGTCGGTCATCAAAAGCGTCGAGAGCCGGTCACGCTCGAGCCTTAGCTCAGTATTTGATTTTTGAAACTCAACGAGAGCGGCTTTCTCGCGGCGCCGATCCGATAGACGTCCATAGGTGACCGCACCAAACAAAACACCAAGACCTGCGCCGAGCGCGACATATCCCGCACCGGAAAGGTCGCTCGCGCCAACCCATCCGATCAGGCGTGTCCATTCGCCACTTACCATCATCAAAGCCTGATCCCGATCATCCCTGACGCGGTCATCGTTGGCGCAATGCGCCCCCGCGAATCACTTGCACAATACAATTGTCGTGACTCGCGGTGGAAGGGGGTAAAGTAGGGATGCGGGTAAAGAAAAAGCCCGACTGACGCCGGGCTTTTGATCTTTTCACAACGAGCCTGCAACTCAGTAGCGATAATGATCCGGTTTGAACGGACCATTCGGCGAAAGCGTGAGATAATCCGCCTGCTTTTTGTTGAGCGTTGTCAGTTTCACGCCGATCTTGGCGAGGTGAAGCGCTGCGACCTTCTCATCGAGATGCTTCGGCAGCGTGTAAACCTTGCGCTCATACTGGCCAGGCTTCGTCCAGAGTTCGATCTGTGCGAGTGTCTGGTTGGTGAAGGATGCCGACATCACGAAGGATGGATGACCTGTCGCATTGCCGAGATTCACAAGGCGGCCTTCCGAGAGCACGATGATGCGCTTGCCATCAGGGAATTCGACTTCGTCCACTTGCGGCTTCACATTGTGCCATTTGAAGTTCTTCAAAGCGGCAATCTGAATTTCGGAATCGAAGTGGCCGATATTGCAGACGATGGCGCGATCTTTCATATCGCGCATGTGATCAACCGTGATCACATCGAGATTTCCAGTCGCGGTCACGAAGATATCAGCGCGTGGCGCGGCATCTTCCATCGTCACGACTTCATAGCCTTCCATCGCGGCTTGTAGCGCACAGATCGGATCGATTTCAGACACCATCACGCGGCAACCGGCATTGCGCAGCGATGCGGCAGAGCCTTTGCCCACGTCACCGAAGCCCGCAACCATCGCCACTTTACCGGCCATCATCACGTCCGTACCGCGACGAATACCGTCAACGAGCGACTCACGGCAGCCATAGAGATTGTCGAATTTCGACTTTGTGACAGAGTCATTAACATTGATGGCGGGGAAGAGCAATTTGCCTTCATTCGCCATGTTGTAAAGACGATGCACACCTGTCGTTGTTTCTTCTGTCACGCCCTTGATGGCGGTGCCATTGCGTGTGTACCAGCCGGGATGGCTCTTCAAACGCTTCTTGATCGAAGCGAAGAGAATTTCTTCTTCTTCATTCGTTGCGCCCTCGAGGAAAGCGGTGTCGCCATTCTCCGCGCGAATACCGAGATGGATGAGAAGCGTTGCGTCGCCGCCGTCATCGAGAATCATGTTCGGCGTTCCGCCGTCACCCCATTCGAAAATTTTATGGGTGTAGTCCCAGTAATCTTCGAGCGTTTCGCCCTTGATCGCGAAGACCGGCGTGCCGGCTGCCGCAATCGCGGCGGCAGCATGATCCTGCGTCGAGTAGATGTTGCACGAGGCCCAACGGACATCGGCGCCAAGCGCCTTCAAGGTCTCGATCAGCACGGCAGTCTGAATGGTCATGTGAAGCGAACCGGCAATACGCGCGCCTTTCAAAGGCTGCGCTGCGCCATATTCGGCGCGGGTTGCCATCAGGCCTGGCATTTCGGTTTCGGCAATGTTGATTTCTTTGCGGCCCCAATCGGCGAGGCTGATATCGGCAATACGGTAGTCGTTGGAATTGGTGGACATAGTGTTCCTAACAGCGGTGTGGAGGGAAAAATCTCAGTGTTGAGCGCCGCTATATCAGCGGACCCCTAGCAAAGCAATCTCGATATAAAGAAAACTTTATATCATCCTGCCTAACATTGCCTTGGGGATTATTCGTCCTCGCCGAAGCGGTCAGCGACGAGGGCAGTCAGGGCCGCAATAGCGGTATCTGCTTCTTCGCCGCGCGCGGCGAGTGTGATGGTCGAGCCGATCCCGGCCCCCAAGGTCAAAATCCCCATGATTGAGGTGCCGCCGACGGTCTCGCCTGACCTTGTAACCGTGATATCGGCCTTAAAACTATCAGCGCATTGCACGAATTTGGCCGTGGCGCGGGCATGAAGGCCTTTTTTGTTGACGATCTCGACGTCGCGCCGGACCCACTCTTCACTCATGACGGCCTCTGGTTGTTCTATTTGCCCGCCAGAACCTGACTTGCGACATTGATATATTTCCGGCCCGCATCTTGGGCTTGGCCCACTGCGTGGCTCAAATCACAATCGCCGCGCACGCTGGCGAGTTTGATGAGCATCGGCAGATTAATGCCGGCAACGACTTCAGTCCGGCATGTACCCATCACGGAAATCGCAAGATTTGAGGGTGTGCCGCCAAACATATCGGTCAAAACGACAACACCATCGCCGCTATCCACTTCCTTGACCGCTGCGATGATTTCACCACGGCGCATATCCATATCGTCTTCGGGGCCAATGGTGACGGTCTGGATTTGCTTTTGACGACCAACGACATGCTCAAGCGCTGCCAGAAATTCAACGGCGAGCCGCCCATGGGTCACAAGCACCATGCCGATCATCGGGGCCACATCCCCATGAGACAACGCGGCGCCACAACGGGGCCGGCTTTCCTCTTTATCGGGGGGAGCTTCGTTTTTAGCACCTAGTCGCTCACTCGCTCACTCTGACGGGTCCGAAACCGAGCGCGACAAGAACATTGTCAGCACAATCCGGTGTTACCGCGACCCGCCGAAGGGTTAGACCCAACACATCCCCAACGCCATCCTTCGCTTCGGGGAGACGAGCTTCTAGCACGGATACGCAATCGGCGAGAAGCCGGATTGCAGCCCGATCTTCAACATTTGTTTGGCCGATGCCAAGGCCTCTAATTTCAATTTGGCCGCGGATCGCTGGATGCCCTTCGGCAAGGAGCGTTGTACCGTAGCGCATAAGGCGGGTCCGATCGTCGCCCACCAAAGCCGCATCGAAACCGCGAGCTTGAGCAAGCTCGATCAAGCGGCGCGCCAATGTTGATTTGCCGCTGCCCGACGGCCCTCGGATCAAAACACCAGCGCCGCCCACGACAACGCAAGTCGCATGGACCCAGTCTTCCGCATCGGGTTTCATGAGGTCAGGGCCGGCAGTCTGACAGTAAAGCGCGCGCCCTCAATCGTACCGGACGCGCTTACGCGATTTTCCGCCCAAATTCGTCCGCGATGGGCTTCAATAATTTGCCGTGAGATTGAAAGGCCAAGGCCAGAATTTTCACCAAAGCCGCTATCAGGACGGTCGGTATAAAAGCGTTCGAAAATTTTTTCAAAAGCATGAGCAGGGATGCCGGGCCCGTCATCATCAATCGTAATCACAACGGCAGATGATCCACGCGTTACAGTCACACGAATTTCACCACCGGGTTGTGAGAAGGATTTGGCGTTATCAATAAGATTATTGAGCACCTGACCAAGTCGTGAATCATGCCCAATTATGGTTGCGTCTTGCTCAGTGGCCAGACCGCTACCGCGTAATAACTGGGTTGTGACATGTTCGCCGGAGCGAATTGAATTGGCGACATCAACCACGGTTTCCGCAAGACGCAACACATTGACAGGTTCTGCTTCCACGCGCGCCAGCTCGGCATCGAGCCGTGAAGCGTTCGAAATATCACTAATCAAGCGATCAAGTCGTTGTACATCATGTTTGATGACATCAAGAAGACGCGTACGACTTTCATCTGTCTTGGCGAGAGGCCAAGTTTCGACGGCGCTGCGAAGCGAAGTCAAAGGGTTCTTCAATTCATGCGCAACATCGGCGGCAAAGCTTTCAATCGCTTCAATACGATCATAAAGTGACCGCGTCATATCGCGTAAAGATCCCGAAAGGTGACCTATTTCGTCACTGCGCCCCGTGAGATCAGGAATCTCTTCACGTGTGCGGAAACCTCTGCGTACACGATCAGCCGCAGACGACAGACGCCGGATCGGCCCAACAATAGTGCCTGCAAATAGTGCCGATACAATCAACATCGCAGCAGCGGCAACGGCAAATACACGCAGAATTGAAAAACGTTCTGTGCGAATAATTCCGTCGATATCGCCCCCCAAAGTGGAGAGCAGCAAAACGCCCCGTACGACGCGTGAACGTTGAATGGGAACAGCAACAGAAACGATTGTCTCGCCGATACCATTCACGCGCACGACACTCGCGGGTGACCCATTAAAAGCGGTTGCCACTTCTGTAATCGTGCGGCCATGAGACGGGTTGATATCTTCTTTATTCTCTTTCACGCGGTTGCCGAGTTTATGGGTCATTAAATCCCATGTGCGGGCAACCAAAGTGCGATCCTCTGTTTCAGGAGGTGGCAAATCAAAACGTAAAATATCCCCGCGCGAATACATGGCCGCAGTATCAATCAAGAGTTCCCCATCTTGATCGTAGATACGCGCGCGGGTGCGCGTCGGCGTGACGAGGCGTCTCAGAAGAGGTGCAACACTTTCAGGATTGATGGAGAATTCAGTTGAGTCATCGCCGGCAATCGCGCTTTCGCCCGCCTGCAAGAGCAAGAGTTTTTCAGGATCAATCGTAATGGAGTCGATTTCAATCGTAGCGGAGGCCGCAACGGCCGATGCCATGATCTCGCCTTGGGTCAGAAGGCTCTCGACGCGTGCTTCAATAAGACCTTGCCTGAATTGATTGATGTAGAGAAAGCCGCCAAGAAGCGCGACGAGGCCTGCCAAGTTCAAAACAACAATTCGGCGAACAAGACTCGATGACGCGCGCAGCGCGATAAGGCGCAGAAGGCGGTTTATACGAAAACCAACGCCCCGTCGCGTGATCGAGTTTTTTATTTCAGAATCGTTATTGAAACCGCTCATTCGGCAAATTTGTACCCGACGCCGTAGAGTGTTTCGATCATATCAAAATCATCATCGACCGCTTTGAATTTCTTCCGGAGTCTTTTGATGTGGCTATCGATCGTGCGGTCATCAACATAGACCTGATCATCATAAGCGGCATCCATCAAAGAGTTACGGCTCTTCACGACGCCCGGACGCAGCGCCAATGCTTGCAAGATTAAAAACTCTGTTACGGTCAAAATAACGGGCAGACCTTTCCAGGTGCAGGCGTGACGCTCGGTGTCCATGCGTAATGAGCCACGCTCAAGAATCTTGGCTTCGCTTTCTTTGGTCTGCGGAACATCTTTCGCATTCACGCGTCGTAGAATCGCTTTCACGCGCTCAACGAGGAGGCGTTGGGAAAAGGGTTTGCGGATAAAATCATCAGCTCCCATTTTGAGGCCGAATAACTCGTCGATCTCCTCGTCCTTGGATGTCAGAAAGATCACCGGAAGATCGGATTTCTGACGCAAGCGACGCAACAATTCCATGCCATCCATACGCGGCATCTTGATGTCAAAAATCGCGAGATCAGGCGGCGACTGTTTCAGCCCCTCAAGCGCCGCCGCCCCGTCCGAATAGGTTTCCACGCGATAACCTTCCGCTTCGAGGGCAATCGAAACCGAGGTCAGAATATTGCGGTCGTCATCGACAAGGGCGATTGTGGGCATAAGGGGCTCCAGAAAAGATGGCCATATTTACCGCTGATCCTAGAACATAGCGAGGCCAAATTGTGGCAGAGCCCCCGCTTAAGGACGGCGAGCCTCCAAAACCCGACTTGACGGCGCCGGCGTTCGGGGTTTGTTTCCATTCCATGAGCTCGCCATCAGAAAAACCGTTCGATCCCGTCCGTAACGCCAATGAAGAGGCGCTTCGGACCGCCCATCATTTGTTGAAAGATACGCGTT
Source organism: Hyphomicrobiales bacterium (assembly GCA_947456435.1). Classification (GTDB taxonomy): domain Bacteria; phylum Pseudomonadota; class Alphaproteobacteria; order Rhizobiales; family Beijerinckiaceae; genus CAIUPE01. The sequence goes on along the minus strand of CANGSG010000059.1, from coordinate 1,724 downwards.
TTGCCTCCCTCGCCACGCTTGATCCCGAAGGACATCCTTTCGTGAGTCTCGTGAGCTTTGCGCTGGATCGGGCCGGTGCGCCGTTTTTGTTTGTCTCGCGGCTTTCCGCGCATACACAACACCTTCTTGCGAATCCGCGCGCGGCCCTGCTTGTCGGCGAGCCGGGCAAAGGCGATCCGCTGGCCCATGCACGGATGACGGTGCAATGTCAGGCCGAACCGGTGCCGAAAGAGAGTGATGAAATTATTCTCTTAAAGACGCTTTATCTTGCGCGTCATCCCAAGGCGCAGCTTTATGCCGATTTTCCGGATTTCATTTTTATCCGTTTAAGGCCACTTGGCGCATCATTGAATGGCGGCTTTGGCAAAGCCTTTCGTCTCACGGCCGACGAATTGCGGCCGTGACGTGCGTTTCACAAAAACAAAATCAGATCGACTGATTATAGGCGCCGACGTCGGGGCTTTTCCGGATGAGCGCATCGATGGCGGCAAACATCGTGCGCATTCGCGCTTCAGAGACCGGGCTCTCGCAGACGACAACGAGTTCCGGCTTATTCGATGATGCGCGCACAAGGCCCCATGTGCCATCTTCGCATGTGACGCGAACGCCATTCACTGTCACGATATCGCGGATTTTTTGATCAGCAAAGGTTGCGTTTGATTTTGCGAGCGCTTGAATGTCAGCAGTAACACGTTCAACAACACCGTATTTCACTTCATCATCGCAATGCGGCGACATGGTTGGTGTACCCCATGTCTTCGGCAGGGCGCGATAAAGATCGGCCATGCTCTTGTCTGGATTGCGCTCGAGCATATCAAGAACTGCAATCGCGGTCACAAGCCCATCATCATACCCGCGCCCAACCGGCGTGTTGAAGAAAAAATGGCCGGATTTTTCAAAGCCCGCGAGCGCTTTCAAATCGGAGACACGACGCTTGATGTAAGAGTGACCCGTCTTCCAATAATCGGTCTTTGCGTCTTGGGCTTGCAAAACAGGATCGGTCATAAAGAGACCCGTCGATTTCACATCGACCACAAATTGCGCGTTCTTGTGTATGGAGGACAAATCACGCGCGAGCATGACGCCAATCTTATCAGCAAAAATCTCATGGCCTTCATCATCAACCACACCGCAACGGTCGCCATCGCCATCAAAGCCCAAGGCAACATCGGCATGATGGTCTTTCACCGCATGCGCCATAGCATGCAGCATCTCCATATCTTCGGGATTGGGGTTGTAGCGCGGGAATGTGTAATCAAGCTCCGCATCAAGCGGGATCACGTCAACGCCAAGTTTTTTGAGAATAGCAGGCGCAAAAGCGCCGGCGGTACCGTTACCGCAGGCCGCAATCACTTTCATTTTACGCTTATAGGGTGCGCGTGTCGTGAGGTCCGCACTATAGCGATCCGCAAAGTTTTCAACAAAGCGATAGGCGCCGCCCGCATGCGCTTGCCCAAGACCGTTCAACACAATCTCTTTCAAACGCGACATTTCATCAGGGCCAAAGGTCACAGGGCGTTGAGCCCCCATCTTCACGCCGGTCCAGCCATTATCATTATGCGACGCGGTCACCATCGCAACGCAGGGCACGTCCAATTCGAATTGCGCGAAATAGGCCATCGGCGACATCGCCAAACCAATATCATGCACAACGCAGCCTGAAGCCATCAAACCATTGATCAGCGCCATTTTGATTGAGGCGGAATAGGCGCGATAATCGTGAC
>CANGSG010000058.1 GCA_947456435.1 Hyphomicrobiales bacterium | reverse complement strand
GGCTCATGCGAGAGCGGCGCCTGCTCCTCATGCAAAGCACACGCTTTCATTGAGCAAAAAATCGTATAACGTATTTTTACTTAGACCTTACACTTCTCGCATCGAAGAGCCGTAGGCACGGATTCCAACCGCTTTTGCGAAATTGGCTCACCACAGTCGATACAAATTCCATAGGTACCGCTGGCGATCCTCCCTAAAGCGCGATCAATCGCCGTGATTTCTTTCAACGCTGCCGCTTCAATCCCACCAAGTGAATCGAGACTTTCAAGATCGGCCGCCTGCTCTTCAAAATCAGCGGATAAAGGCGCCTGCAAACTTATGTCGATTGAAGATATCCGCGCCGCCAATTCCTGACGCCGCGCTTTTAAGATTTTTTCTGTTGATTCAAAATTTGTCATAGATCATCCCCGCCTTTATCTCGATCACTACAAGGCGCAGCTTAGAGACATTCAGACGAGGACGATTTGTGCCAGATCAAATGACGTGAGTTCTTGTTTAACCTTATTAGAAGGCAGAACGGAACGCCCCGCCGTCAATCAGGATGTTCTGGCCCGTAATATACCCGGCATGGGCACTCGACAAAAAGGCTGCCACACGACCAAATTCTTCGGCAGTGCCGAGCCTTTTAGCGGGCACATTATTGGTACGCTGCCGCCGGATTTCATCTTCGGACACCGATTGCTGCGCGGCGGCGCGTGCGAAATTGCTCTTGATCCTATCCGTATCGAACATACCCGGCAGTAACGCGTTGATCGTCACATTGGCATGCGCGACATCGCGCGCGACACCGGCGAGGAAGGCCGTTAACCCCGCGCGCGCACCTGAAGACAGATCAAGCCCACTAATAGGCGTGAGCACAGAGGCCGAAGTTATATTTACAATACGACCGAAGTTCCGGGCGACCATACCATCAATCACGCGTTGAATGAGTTCAATCGGTGTTACCATATTTTGCACAACACCATTGACCAAAGCCGGACGATCAAGCTCTCGGAAGTCGCGTAGCGCCGGCCCACCATTATTGTTGATGAGAATATCGGGCTCAGGGCAAGCAGCGAGTAAACGGTCTTGTGTCTCACGTTCCGAGACATCGCCGACAATGGCGGTGACCTTAACACCGGTCGCGGCTTTGATTTCATCGGCCGTCGCGTGAAGCACATCAGCACTACGGCCATTTAGGACAAGTTCGCAGCCCGCTTCCGCGAGCGCGAAGGCCGTGCCTTTACCGAGCCCTTTGCTAGACGCGCAGATAATGGCTTTACGCCCTGTAAGTCCGAGATTCATCAGTGTCTTCCTATAAATATTTAGTTTCAGAGCGATCCGAGCGCTTATCGGCGCAAACGATAGGACGCTGTTTGCGCAAAATCAATGTCAGGGCTGCGCGGCGCTCTATGCTCAAAGCCTTCCGATTGTCCCCTTCGACGAGCGTAAGGATCACATCATGGAAGTGCCACTTCATCTTGATATTCACAACTTCGTGCCTGAAGCTTTTGTCCGGGAGGAAGTGGAAAAGCAGGTCGACGCGCTTGAGAAGAGATTTCAACGCATCACGGCCTGTCGCGTGGCGATCAAAGGCCCGAGCGGTCATCACCAAACCGGTGGCCTTTATGAGGTCAATATCTGGCTCACTTTGCCGGATGGTCGGGAGGTCGCTGTCGACAAAACGCCAACACTTGATGAGCGTCACTCTCATTTAATCTTTGCTATTCACGATGCTTTCAAGCGCGCGCGCAGACGGCTTGAAGATACTGTTCGTAAAATGGATTTACGAACAAAGACGCATGAGGCGCCGCCTCATGGCACGGTCACGCACCTCTCTGCAGACGGCGAATTTGGATTCCTGACCACCGATGATGGACGTGAAGTCTATTTTCATCGGAACAGCGTGTTGAACGGCGGCTATTCTCAGTTGCATCATGGTGACAAGGTCTCGTTCACGGAGGAAGAAGGCGTCAAAGGCGCGCAAGCCAGTACTATTCATCGGCTGCATCAGCACCGGTCTGCGCCGTGAACAATTCATGAATCACAGTGTTCAAATTTTAGCGGCGCATCGCGTACTCTTTAAGCGTCTCTGCCGCAAGAAGATAAACCATCACGATCAAGGCAATCGTGATCCAAACGCTTGAGGGGAGCGCGACAAATCCAAATAGCGCCGCAAAGGGTGAGAGCGGAATACTCAAGGCAAGGCCTAAAGCGCAGAATGTACTCAAAGCGAGAATCCAATGCGGGTAGTCTTTGAAAATAGAACCGCGGGCGCGGATGATAAAAATTACGAGCACTTGCGTGGCGATTGACTCAATGAACCACCCTGTACGGAACCCCTCAACACTCAACCCAAAGCCAAGATGAAGACTCGCAAAAGTGAAAAGATCAAAAAAGGACGATAGGGGACCCATGACAAGGGCAAAGCGCGTGAGCGACGACATCGACCAGCGCTGCGGCTCCGCAATGATTTCAGGCGCAACGCGATCAAAAGGAATGCCGATTTCTGAAAGATCATAAAGAAGATTGTTTAGCAAAATCTGCGTCGCGAGCATCGGCAAGAAGGGTAGAAAAAAGGCAGCCGCTGCCATCGACAGCATATTGCCAAAATTCGAACTCGCGCCCATGCGCACATATTTGAGAATATTCGCAAAAGTTTGTCGACCTTCTTCAATCCCATCAGCCACCACCGCCAAATCAGACTCAAGAAGAATCATATCCGCCGCTGCACGGGCGACACCTGTGGCGCCATCAACAGATAGCCCAATATCAGCGGCTTTGATTCCCGGCGCGTCATTCACGCCATCACCCATAAAGCCAACAATGTTTCCTGCTTTGCGTAGAGCCGCGACAACCATCACTTTTTGATCAGGCGACAAGCGCGCAAAGAGATTTATCTCACGCACTTTTACCGCCAAAGCATCGAGCGATAAATTCTGAAGATCGTTACCGGTGATCACTTCGGGCGAAGAAAGTCCAACCATCGCGCCTAAACGACCGACGACGGCAGGATCATCCCCGGACAGAATAACCACACGCACCCCAAGCGCACGCAAACGCTCAAGCGCATGAGGAGCGCTCACTTTCGGCGGATCAGCGAAGGTGCAAAGCCCTTCAAAACTTAAATCGCGCTCATCTTCAGCGATAGGATCGCGAAGAATATCGCTCCAAGGGCGAGACGCGACAGCAATCGCGCGATAGCCATCGGATGCAAGCGCATGAACGCGATCTAGAATCTCCTGACGTTTCGATTCATCAAGCGCGCGACTTTTATAAGTCGAGCACACAGTCAACACCGCTTCAGGTGCCCCTTTGACAATGAGAAGAGGACCCGAAGGACCTTCGGCCAACACGGCGCCAAAGCGTCTTTGGTAATTGAAAGGATAACGACCATGTTCGATCCATGCCTGAGCACTGTCAGGCGCAGCATTGACAAGCGCAAGATCAAGCGTGGTCTTGTCGCCACCGAGTTGGGCTGCAATAGAAGCGAGAGTCATCACATGGGGATCATCAACACCTTCGGCATTGAGCGATTGTGCCAAAATAATTTTTGCTGATGTGAGTGTGCCAGTCTTGTCGGTACACAACACATCCATAGCGCCGAGATCATGAATGGCAGAGAGCCGTTTTACGATCACATGTTTCTTCGCCATGCGCATTGCACCGCGCGACAAAGTCACAGTTGTGATCATCGGCAAAAGTTCAGGTGTCAATCCCACGGCAAGCGCCACGGAGAACATTAATGATTCGATGAGAGGACGCCCAAAGCCAATATTTGCAGCAAGAACAGCGAGAACGAGAACCGCTGCTGCGCGCGCAATCAAATAACCAAGCCGATGCAAGTCGAGTTCAAATGGTGAAAGCGATTGCGCCTCATTCAAGGCGCGGGCGGCTTTGCCGAATAATGTCGATTGACCGGTTGCGACCGCCAAAGCTGTAGCAGCGCCCGTAATGACAACGGAGCCTCGAAACAATGCATTGGTTGCCTCGGCCGGTTCGCGCGATGATACGGGCTCTGGCGATTTAACAACGCCATAAGGCTCACCGGTCAACGCAGCCTCGTCAACGGTCAAAGATGACGATGTGAGGAGTATCGCATCAGCGGGGATGATATCCCCCACATCCACTTCGAACACATCGCCGGGCACAACCAATTCGACCGGCACATCGATGAAGGTGCCATCGCGTTTCACCCGCGCTTCAACCGCCACAGATTGGCGAAGGGCATCGGCAGCCCGCTTCGCGCGACCCTCCTGAAAGAGATCAAGCGCGATGGAAGCGCCCAGAATGACAAGAATGATTCCGGCGCTGGCCGCATCCCCCGTTCCCGCCGATACCAAAGCGGCAAAGACGAGAAGCAAGCTCATCGGCTCCAAGCCACGCCGGAGAATAAGCTTTGAAAGCCCCGCCTCAACCGCATCGGGATCGCGATTGAGGCCAAACCGGTGGAGCCGGGCGGTCACATCAGCTGCGGATAATCCTTCTGCCCCCGTATCAAGGCGAGTTTTAACGATTTCGAGCGGTTCGAGCCAGAAAATGTCTTCCTTCATGCCCTTCGGGATAGCATGGCGGCGCTCACCAACCCATGCGGCAGATACCGGAAAGACCACGATAAAGCGGCCTGTTCAGCCGCCGAAAAAATGTGGACTTCACAAGCCCTGCCAAGTGGTCCTAAACCTCTGGCACCCACGCCCGCTAAATGAGGGCGAAGACGGCCCGAAAGCCGGGCGTAATCAGACCCAAGGGAGCCCGAAACTATGAAAATGACGACCGAAGAAGCCTTCGTCAAAACCCTCCAGTTGCACGGCATCGACAATGCCTTCGGCATTATCGGCTCGGCTTTCATGCCGATATCGGATTTGTTCCCGAAAGCGGGCATCACCTTCTGGGACTGCGCGCATGAAGGCTCGGGCGGCATGATGGCCGATGGCTACACCCGCGCTTCCGGCAAAATGTCGATGATGATCGCGCAAAACGGCCCAGGCATCACCAATTTCGTCACAGCCGTCAAAACGGCTTATTGGAATCACACCCCGCTCTTGCTCATCACGCCGCAAGCAGCGAACCGTACGATCGGCCAAGGTGGTTTCCAGGAAACCGAACAGATGGCGCTCTTCAAAGACATGGTCGCCTATCAGGAAGAAGTGCGCGATCCCCTCCGGATCGCCGAAGTCTTGAACCGCGTGATCATGAATGCGAAGCGTCTTTCAGCGCCTGCGCAAATCAACATCCCGCGCGATGTCTGGACCCATGTTGTCGATATCGAATTGCCGGTGCCGGTTGAATTTGAACGGCCTGCTGGCGGCTCTGATGCGATTGCGGAAGCCGCGAAGCTTCTCTCAGAAGCCAAATTCCCGGTCATTCTCAATGGCGCGGGCGTTGTGATTGGCGGCGCGATCCCGGCCTCGATGGCTCTTGCCGAGCGTCTCGATGCACCGGTCTGCGTTGGCTATCAGCATAATGACGCATTCCCCGGCTCGCATCGTTTGTTCGCCGGTCCCTTGGGCTATAACGGCTCAAAAGCAGCAATGGAGTTGATCTCGAAAGCGGATGTTGTGCTCGCGCTTGGCACACGTTTGAACCCCTTCTCGACTTTGCCGGGTTACGGTCTCGATTACTGGCCAAAGCAAGCCAAGATCATTCAGGTCGACATCAATCCAAACCGGATCGGCCTCACAAAGAAGGTCACGATTGGTATCGTTGCGGATGCCAAGAAAGTGGCCGAAAGCATTCTCGCAAAGCTTTCGCCTTCAGCTGGTAATGCCGGCCGTGACGACCGCAAGAATTTGATCTCGACAACCAAGTCACGTTGGGCGCAGGAATTGTCCTCAATGGATCACGAGGATGATGATCCGGGTACGACATGGAACCAGCGCGCGCGCAAAGCAAAGCCCGACTGGATGAGCCCGCGCATGGCATGGCGTGCGATTCAATCCGCGTTGCCCAAGAACGCGATTATCTCGTCCGACATCGGCAACAATTGCGCCATCGGCAATGCCTATCCAACCTTTGAAGAAGGTCGCAAATATCTTGCACCAGGTCTCTTCGGACCATGCGGTTATGGCCTGCCTTCCATCGTCGGCGCGAAGATCGGCTGCCCGGATGTTCCCGTCATCGGCTTCTCAGGCGATGGCGCCTTCGGCATTGCGGTGACTGAACTTACCGCCATTGGCCGCAGTGAATGGCCGCCCGTGACGATGGTTGTGTTCCGCAATTATCAATGGGGTGCGGAGAAGCGCAATTCGACGCTTTGGTATGCTGATAACTTCATCGGTACCGAGCTTGATCCGGAAGTATCCTATGCGGGCGTGGCGAAAGCTTGCGGCTTGCAGGGTGTTGTAGCCCGCACGCAGGATGAATTGCGTGATGCGCTTGCCAAAGCGGTTGAAGATCAGATGAAGCATGGCAAGACAACATTGATCGAAGCCATGATCAATCAGGAACTGGGTGAACCCTTCCGTCGTGATGCGATGAAGAAGCCTGTTGAAGTTGCGGGCATCAGCGCAAGCGATATGCGTCCGCAGGTTCTTGCATAACCAAAACTGGTTCTATTTTTAAAATTCAAAACCCCGGATCGAAAGATCCGGGGTTTTTTGTTCAGTTCGAAAATTTAAAAAATCACTGTCATCAAACCGCAACATGAATCCGCTTTTGGCAAGGTCGATTTTTCGAATCGCGTCGTTTCAAAAGCGAGGTGTCATGCGTGTCTTAATCGTAACCGATGCGTGGCGTCCCCAAGTCAATGGTGTTGTCCGGACCTTGGAACGCCTGAAAGGGGATGCCGAAAAGCAGGGCGTTGATATTCGTCTCATCACACCGGCCGATTATCCTTCAACCCCGCTTCCAGGTTACCCCGAAATCCGTCTGGCTTTGACATCGCCTCAAGCGTTAACCGACGTCATTGAAGCCCATGATCCGGATGCGCTTCATCTTGCGACAGAAGGCCCTTTAGGCTGGATGGCGCGTCATGCTGCGTTGCGCATGGAGCGCCCCTTCACCACCTGTTATCACACACACTATCCGCAATATGTCGCCGCGCGCTATCCCGTTCCGCCCGCCTTTACTTATGGAGTCTTGCGTTATTTTCATAATGCGGGCGTTACAACAATGGTGGCCACAGATTCATTGCAAAAAGAGCTGCTGAAACAGGGATTCCGCTCATGCTCTCTTTGGTCACGAGGCGTCGATGCGGAACTCTTCCGCCCGCTTCCTGATGCATCCGACAATCATCCGCGTCCGATTTTTCTCTGCGTGTCACGTCTCGCGGTTGAGAAAAATCTTGATGCTTTTCTTTCATTAAAACTACCTGGCACAAAAGTGATGGTCGGTGACGGCCCTGATCGCGCCCGGTTGGAAGCTGCCTATCCCGATGTCATTTTTACGGGCGCTCTCTATGGCGAAGCGCTCACCGCCGCTTATGCCTCGGCCGATGTTTTTGTTTTTCCGAGTCTCACGGAAACATTCGGCAATGTGCTTTTAGAATCGCTCGCCTGTGGAACGCCCGTTGCCAGTTTTCCGACAGAAGGCCTCGTACCCTCAATCATCGAGGCCAAAGTGGGCTTTGCTCACAATGATCTTCGGAAAGCGGCCATTGCTGCCCTAACAGTGAACCGCCACTCATGCCGTGAATTTGCGCTTCTTTATTCGCATGAGCGGGCAACACGTCAATTCATCGAGAATGTCAGCCGCGCTTGCCGATCCCGTTTGGCTCGGGCGGCATAATCAAACGACAGGGTAGAATTTTTTATTGTCATCATCCTGTCATCAAAATCATGTGACAGGGGCGTCATGGAACATACTAATTTTTCTTATTCAGAACCGACGCAGCCCCTCGTGCAACAAATGGCTATTCGCGCCGTAGAGCGATTGACCGGTCAGCCTGAATTGAAGCGCCTTTATGAGTTAAACCGCGCTCAACCGGTTATGGGCGAAAGTTTTTGGCACGCTGCCGTGCGCTTGCTTGAACTCAACATATCTCTTGATCACGCAGCGCTTGAATCGATTCCCAAAACGGGACCACTCGTAGTGGTTGCCAACCATCCCTATGGTGTACTGGATGGCATCGCCATATGTTGGCTGATGGAAAAAGTACGTAAAGATTTTCTCGTACTCACACATGCAGCCTTACTTCGTGCGCCGGAAGCGCGGCCTTATCTTCTTCCCGTCGATTTCTCCGGAACTGCCGAAGCGACAGCGGCCAATCTTGACACGCGCAAGAGAGCACGTGCACATCTCGATCAAGGTGGCGCGATTGTTGTCTTTCCGGCGGGCGCAATCTCGACATCACCCGATAGATTTGGACAAAAGCCAGCAACTGATTGGCCTTGGCAACCTTTCACAGCACAACTGATCCAACGTTCGCGCGCCCCTGTTGTGCCGGTCTTTTTTCATGGTCAGAATAGCCGTCTCTTTCAAGTGGCAAGTCATGTGAGTTCGACTTTACGGCTCGCGCTTATTTTCAAAGAAGTGCGTGATCGAATCGGTTCATCACTCGATATTTCGATAGGCGCGCCCTTATCCCCCGATCAGATCGCGCGCTTCCCCGACCGGGGCGCGTTGACTGAATTCTTGCGCCAAAAAACCTATGCGCTCGAAGCAAAAATACATCAGGGACCAAGCTCAAATTCGTGGTCGAATACACAGCGCCCTGGGAAGATTTTGAATCATTGCCACTGCCGTCATAAACTGAAACCGGCAAGTCTCTCCGCGCTCGTCTTCATTCTCGGTTTCACGAAGGGCCAGCACAGCTTTTGCTGGGCCAAACCCTCGACCTTCTGCGGTCAGCGCGGCAATTAGGCCTTTGCATAGGCTCTCTCGGCGCTCTAGGACTTGCTCTGCGTTTAATCCTTGTTCGCGTGGAGCCGGAAGTTCATTGCCCCCGATTCTTGTCAGCCATCCGATCTTTCATACGCCCCGTCATACCGGGCGGCATCCTCTTGCCATTCGTCGTGTCGGTGCTTTGATCGATCTCTTGCATGCGCTCGATTGGTTATCGCCGGATCATTACCGGGAAGGCGCGCCTGCGTCCCGCGAAACATTGCTCGCGTTTCATGACGCCCCCTATGTGGATGCGCTGATGCACGCGAATGATGCCTCTATTGACGAGAAGATTTTGCGTGAACAATTCAAAATTGGTACGCTTGATAATCCAATCTATCCCGATCTTTTTGAGCGGACTTCATTGCTTGTTGGCAATGCGATTTTAGCCGCTGATCTTGCTCTGCAAAATCGTCATGTCTTTTTTGCGGCGGGGGGAACGCATCATGGTCGGCCTGCGAAAGCTAGTGGTTTTTGTTTTACAAATGATCCTGTCTTTGCCCTCAATCATTGGTTAAAAAAAGGCCTGCAGCGTATCGCTTATATTGATTTCGACGCGCATCATGGCGACGGCGTTGAAGATGCATTTCTAAATGACTCGCGCGTGCTGACCATTTCAATTCACGAACAAAAACGTTGGCCCAATAGCGGTCTTACATCATCGGCCACAGCATTGAATTTTCCAGTGCAGAGTGGTTTTGATGATGAAAGTTTTGAACGTCTTCTGCAAACGGACATTCATCCCGCACTCCAAAAATTCAAACCAGAAGCCGTGCTTGTGATGAGCGGCGCCGATGCCCTTAAGGGTGATCCGCTTTGCGGGCTGGCGCTGACCATTCCCACGCTGCGTAAAGCGGTCCTATCGATGCTCGATTACTCTCCGATTGGCGTCATCCTTGGTGGCGGCGGCTATAATCCATGGAACGCGGTCAGGCTGTGGGCATCCCTTTGGGCGGCGCTACAAGGGCGGGTGATTCCTGAAAGACTGCCGCCCGCTGCGCGTGCAGTGCTTGAGGGCTTGGAGGCGCCCCGGATCCCGAAGGATCGCGTTTTGCCCGAATGGCTTGAGCGGCTTGACGGTTGAAGCTGCGGTCGAGACAAATACCCTTATGACCCTTTCCTCGTTCGACATCATTGTCTGTGGCAGCCTGCATCTCGACATCATGGTCGACGCACCGCATCTCCCTCGCGTCGATGAGACAGCGGTCGGAAGCGCTTGGGCCTATAAATGCGGCGGCAAAGGCGGCAATCAGGCCGTTATGAGCGCCAAACTCGGCGCCCGCACCGCGATGATCGGGCGGGTGGGCCAAGACGATTTCGGCACGCGGCTCCTCGCCCATCTCGACCGCGCTGGGGTTGATCGCCGAGAGGTTGGTGTTGACGCCCAAGCAGGGTCCGGGATGAGCGTGGCCATTGTGGAGACATCGGGCGATTACGGCGCGGTGATCGTCTCCGGATCGAATTTGGCAATTCATCCGGATGATGCGGGCGAAGCCTTCGAACGGTTGGGCGGCGCGCCAATCCTCATCCTGCAAAACGAAGTTCCGGACGCGGTGAATGTTGCTATTACCCGCAGGGCACGAAATGCGGGCGCACGGGTCATCTTGAATGCCGCACCGGCCCGTCCGCTTTCGGCCGATCTTGATCAGGCGATCGATATTTTGGTCGTTAACCGGGTCGAAGCCGGGATGCTTGGCGGTTTGGGGGTCAATTCGGCCGAGGACGCGGTGGCATCTCTCCCCGCGCTAGGTCAGGACCGCCGCGATGTGATTGTCACCCTCGGCGGTGGCGGACTCGTTGTCGGCCCAAAGGGTCAGAAGGCGCAGTTTATCCCCGCGACCCCCGTTTCGGTGGTTTCAACGCATGGCGCCGGCGATTGTTTTATTGGCGCGCTTGGCATCGGTTTGGCCCGTGGCGCAGCGCTAGAGGCGGCGGCGGCAAAAGCGAGCCAGATTGCAGCGCGCTTTGTTTCCCTGCCTGAAGCCGCAAGGGATGCTGCGGACTTTTCGGTGTGATCTCCTTGGACCGGTCGGTCCCATAGTTCGCCGAACATTAAGTTACTCAGAAATCGTAGCTTCCCGCCATTGACACCATACTTTGGTCCGATAGCTTATCTTTCTGGCGAGCGAAAACAGCGCGTCAAAACAAAATGGGGAGATAAACTCAATGAAGGTTGATCTGTACAACCACGTCTTCGGCATGAAGACCGACCGGCGCAGCCTGTTGAAGGGCGCTGCAGGTGTTGCCGCTCTTGGCGCAACCGGTGGCCTCGGCGCGATGACCGTTCCGGCTCAG
>CANGSG010000057.1 GCA_947456435.1 Hyphomicrobiales bacterium | reverse complement strand
TGATGCTGCATCGCTTGGCCGAACTCGCGCCGATCATCAGCAAGGCTTACGAGACCTATGATTATCGCAAGGTGATCACAGAACTCTCGGCGTTCCTCAACACCGAACTTTCAGCCTTCTATTTCGATATCCGCAAAGACACGCTGTATTGCGATCCGCAATCAAGCGTCGCACGCTTGTCAGCACTTGAGTGCATTGAACAGATTTTCCGCGCCGTGACACTCTGGCTCGCGCCGATCCTTGTATTCACAGCGGAAGAATCTTGGCTCTCGCGTTACAAGGATGCGGAATCGGTGCATCTCGAAACCTTCCCGCATATTCCGTCCGAGTGGAAAGACGAGGCGCTTGCCGCACGCTGGGCCACGATCCGCAAAGTGCGCCGCGTTGTGACGGGTGCATTGGAAATCGAACGCGCACAAAAACGCATCGGGTCATCGCTTGAAGCCGCACCAAAAGTTTACATTGCCGACAAGGATCTTGCGTCGCTTGTCGCAAGTGTCGACTTTGCCGATATCTGCATCACGTCGGACATCGAGATCATCCAAAGCGAAGGGCCTGCGGATGCGTTTCGCTTGGATGATGTCAGCGGTGTAGCGGTTGTGCCTCAAAAGGCATCGGGCGTGAAATGCGCCCGCTCGTGGCGCTATTTCGATGCGGCGACAGCTGACAAGGATTTCCCCGAGATCACCCCGCGTGACGCGCAGGCGATGCGGGAATGGCAGGCGCGTGCGCGTGGCTGAGATCAACAATGATAACGGTTTCGGGGTCTATTGGGGCGTCCGCCGCCTTAGCCTTCTGATTGCATTGATCGTTTTTCTCGCCGACCAGGCGACGAAATGCATCATGCTTTACGGGCTTAATCTCGAGACCTCGGGCGCAATTCCCGTCTTGCCTGTTCTTGACTTCGTACTTGTTTGGAACCGGGGCATTTCCTATGGGCTCTTGCAGCAGCACGAGGAAATCGGTCGTTATGGGCTGATTTTATTCTCCACCATTGCGATTATCGGCTTTCTCATTTGGCTCAGGCGGGTGCGCCGGATGCTCACCGCGCTCGCTATCGGCCTGATTGTCGGCGGCGCATTCGGTAACGCCATAGATCGCCTCGCCTATGGCGCTGTTGTCGATTTCATTCTGCTTCATTGGGGCGAATGGCGATGGTATGTGTTCAATATCGCGGATGCGGCCATTGTGGCCGCCGTCGCCTTGCTTTTGGCCGATTCATGGTTAGGTAATCCGGATCGGAGAAAATCTAGTCCTCCAGAGGAGATTCCGTCATGATCCGCACCCTTATGGTCAGGGTCCCGCTTGTCGCCCTTTGTGCTTCAGCCGCGTTAAGCTTCGGTGTTTTATCCGGTCCTGCCCGCGCGGGCGATCTCATGGACGCGATTTCGAATATGATGGGTGGCAATGCGGTCGATGAAGACCAATATCAGGAACGTTCGCCGCTCGTTGTTCCGCCTTCGAAAACCTTGCCTAAGCCCAAGCAAAAGGCTGAAAGCACTGACCCCGCCTGGCCGAAAGATCCGGATGTGATCAAAAAGCAAAAGGCCAAAAAGGGTGAAGATGGCCTAGAGCAGGGTGAGCTCTTCGCTAAGCTATTAGGACCCAGTGCCGATGCCGCGGCGTCGGAACAAGGTGTCGCCGTCATGCCTCCGAGTGACCCGAGCAAACCGCTCTCACCTCAAGAAATGGCAAAGGCCTCAGAAATTATGAAACAGGTATCGGCGAAGAACAACGCTTTAGCTGATGCCTCAGGGCCGCGCGCTTTAACGGCACCGCCTAAAGCCATTTCAAAAAAAGCAGTCATTACCCCTGAGATCGAAGCTGCCGCTGCGGCGGCTGGTGCTTCGGCAAAACCTTGGTATCAATTCTGGTAAGGACGATCACGTCCTTCTCCAACAGGAAAAATTCATGTCTGATGCTTTGAAGGACGCCCCGAGCGGCGGACCGGATATATCCCATGTGACTTTGAAGAACGGACTCGAGATCGTTGTGATCCCCGATCATCGTACACCCGTGGTCACGCATATGGTCTGGTATCGTAACGGCTCCGCTGATGATCCTATTGGGAAATCAGGCATTGCGCATTTTCTTGAGCATTTGATGTTCAAAGGCACTGAGAAACATCGCCAAGGTGAATTCTCCGATGTCGTTACCGCTTTGGGCGGACAAGAGAATGCCTTCACCTCCGTCGACTACACCGCCTATTATCAACGAGTCGCACGTGAACATTTGAAGACCATGATGGAGTTCGAAGCCGATCGCATGACCGGCCTTGTGCTCACCGATGAGATCGTTGATCCCGAACGTGATGTCGTCATCGAAGAGCGGCGCATGCGTACCGATACCGATCCCGCAGCTGAGTTAGGTGAAGCGCTTGCAGCCACTTTGTTCACGCATCATCCTTACGGCAAACCGATCATCGGCTATATGCACGAGATCGAAGGCTTGAAGCGCGAAGATGCGCTTAACTATTACCGCCGCTTCTATACGCCTGAAAACGCCATTCTCGTTGTCGCCGGCGATGTTTCAAAAGATGAAGTCGTAAGACTCGCTGATGAGACTTACGGTAAAATTGCAGCGCGCGGTGAAAAGCCCGTGCGCCTGCGCCCACGAGAACCCGATCCGCGTTCGACACGACGCGTAACCTTGGCCGACCCGAAAGTCGAACAACCGTCTTTGCAGCTTGCTTGGCTCGCTCCGAGTTATACGACCGCCACCAAAGGCGAAGCCGAGGCGCTTGAAGTGCTCGTGCAATTGATCGGCGCGTCTGGCACCGGTCGTCTTCATCGCAAATTGGTGATGGATGAAGCGGTCGCCGTTGCCGCTGGCGCTTGGTATCAATCAACCGCTGTTGATCGCTCGCGCCTTCTTGTTTATGGCGTGCCCCGTCCGGGCGTCACGCTTGAAGCCTTAGAAGACCGCATCCTTGCCGTGCTGGATGATATGGCAAAACATCCCGTTGAAGCAGGTGAATTGCGCCGCGCAAAAACGCGCCTCGTTGCCGATGCGATTTATGCGCAAGACAGCCAGTCGTCGCTTGCGCGCATGTATGGATCGGCGCTTGCAACCGGCTCAACGGTTGATGATGTCAAAACATGGCCCGAGGCCATTGAGACTGTTGATGCGGAAGCAGTGCAGAAGGCGGCGCAGACCTGTCTCAACCGCCACCGCATGGTGACAGGCTATCTCATGAAAGACGAGGCCGCGTAATGAATGACTCATCGATCAAACCGAGTCTCTCATCGCGCATTCAAACCGTTCGTTCGGCCTCAGGGATCGAAGCGTGGTTGATTGAAGATTACACCGTGCCGCTTATTGCGATGGAAATCGCGATGCGGGGTGGCTCTTCGCAAGATCCAGAAGGTCTTCCGGGAACGGCGTCCTTTCTAGCCGGCCTTCTTGATGAAGGCGCTGGTCCTTATGACTCGGCAGCCTTTCATGACCGGCTTGATGATTACGCCATTGAGCTCGGCTTTTCCGCATCGCGCGATATGATCACGGGTCATTTGCGCACGTTGTCGAAACATCGCGCCGAAGCGTTCGATATGGTGCGCCTTGCCCTTATCGAACCACGCCTTGATGAAGAACCCGTTGAACGTGTGCGCGCGCAAATGCTTGCGTCTTTGCGTCATGAGGTGAACGACCCCGACACTCGCGCCAACCGCACTTGGTTCGAACAGGCTTTCGCAGGCCATACCTATTCTCGTGCAGTCAAAGGTAATTTCGAAAGCATTCCCAAAATTACGCGGAATGACCTGATCGCTTATCGCGATAAGATATTTTCTCGCGAGACACTCAAGATTGCGGTTGTCGGTGCGATTGATGCGAAAACGCTCGCCACCGAACTTGAATCGATTTTCGGCAAGCTTCCGGCGAAGGCTCATCTCACATCGATTCCGGTTACGACACCGAAAATGATCGGCACGCGGAAAATCATTGATCTCGATATTGCGCAAAGCTCCATCCGCTATGGGGGCCCCGGCCTTCAGCAAAGTGATCCCGATTTCGTAACCGCGACCGTGATCAATCATATTCTCGGTGGCGGTGTTTTCTCATCGCGTCTCTTCCGCGAAGTGCGTGAAAAGCGCGGTCTCGCTTATTCAGTCTTCTCGCAATTAGCGCCCCTCGATTTTGGACCTTTGCATATGGGGGGCACGTCAACCAAAAATGAGCGTGTCGCTGAATCGCTTTCAATCATCGAGGCAGAAATAAATTCACTTGCGAGTGATGGTCCCAATGATGAAGAGCTCGATATTGCCAAGAAATATCTCATCGGCTCATGGCCTTTGCGGTTCGACACATCAACCAAGCTCGCCAATCAATTGATCCATATGCAGGTTGAAAATCTCGGCCGCGATTATATGGAACGGCGCAATGGGCTTGTTGCTGCCGTCACACGTGAAGACGCGGCGCGTGTTGCCAAGCGCGTTTATGGAAGCGGCGCGATTTTCACAGTGATTGTGGGCCGTCCGGTCGGCGTCTAACCGTTTCACACCGGTCAATCTTTGCTGAGACGGTCAACTGTCTTATTCTTGAAGCCAAGGCGTTGACCGCGCGATTCGGGCCGCCCAAGAGGTTTTGATGTCCGTTCGCAAACTTGATCCCGTTCTGATCGACCGCATTGCTGCGGGTGAGGTTGTTGAACGACCCGCCTCTGCCGTCAAAGAACTTGTTGAAAATGCGATTGATGCCGAAGCGCGCCATATTGAAATCGTCATCACATCGGGCGGGCGCGATCTCATCCGTGTCGTTGATGATGGCATGGGTATGAGTGCTGCCGATCTCACGCTTGCCGTCGAACGACACGCAACCTCAAAATTGCCGGATGGCAATCTCTTCGCCATCGCGACACTCGGTTTTCGAGGAGAGGCCCTGCCCTCAATCGGTGCGGTTGCGCGCTTAACGATTGCTTCACGCAAGAAAGACGCGTCAACTGGCTCAACACTCACCGTCGATGCCGGGCTCAAAGGCGACGTCAAGCCAGTAGCGATGATGCAAGGCACAAGAGTGGATGTCGCGGATCTTTTTTTCGCAACGCCTGCCCGTTTGAAGTTTTTGAAGACCGATCGCGCCGAAGCACAAGCGGTTGCGGATATGATCAAACGGATCGCGCTTGCGCATCCTGAAATCCGCTTCACTCTGGTGAGCGATGGCTCAACTTTGCTCGATTGTCCGGCTGAATATGGTGGCGATGCCTTTGCACGTCGTGCTGGTGTTATTCTCGGCAAAGACTTTGCCGAGAATGCTATCACCGTTGACGCAATACGCGAAGAGATAAAGCTCTGGGGTCTTGCAGGACTTGGCACCTTTCATCGCCCTACGGCGAATAATATTCATTTCATCGTCAATGGTCGCCCTGTGCGTGATCGATTATTGATCGGCGCATTGAAGGCTGCCTATCAAGATCTTCTGCCCGCAGGACGGCATCCCGCCGCGGCGCTCGTGATCTCCATGCCACCTCATCTTGTTGATGTGAATGTTCATCCTGCAAAAAGCGAAGTGCGTTTTCGCGATCCGGGTCTGATAAGAGGCTTACTCGTCTCTACGCTGCGCGACGCGTTACAACATGCAGGCCGCACGACATCGACCTTGGCGCATCGTGCCTTTAATGCATTGTCACGCAATCATGGTAGCTATCAGAATCCGACGCCCTCCTCATCTTGGGATTGGCAACAATCGCCCTCAAGACCGGATGGATTTGATGAGGCTGCACAAGCGGCCTTTGATACACTTTCAAATCCCTCTGTTGATATGCGGGCAGGCCTTTCTGTTCCGTCCGACGACACGCTCGACAAGCCGCTCGGGGCCGCACGCGCGCAAATTCACGATACCTATATCGTTGCGCAGACGAGAAACGGTGTCGTGCTCGTTGATCAACACGCCGCGCATGAGCGCCTTGTCTATGAAAAACTGAAACGCGATCGTGAAAAGAAAACAATCACGCGACAAATGCTCTTGATTCCTGTGATTGTCGACCTTGATGCGGTGGCAGCCGATCGGTTGCTCGCGCATCAAGATATTCTTGAAAACCTTGGCTTATCGATTGACTCTTTTGGCCCCGGCGCCGTGTCCGTCACCGAAGTACCCGCCTCTTTGGCGGAAGGAAATATTGACGGCGCCGTGCGCGATCTCGTCGAGAGTTTTGAAGAATGGGGCACAGGCGCCACGCTTGAAGCGCGTCTTGATCACGTACTTAAAACTTTTGCCTGCCATCATTCTGTGCGCGCGGGCCGACGCTTGCGGGCTGAGGAAATGGATGCGCTCTTACGAGAAATGGAAGCGACCCCCAATTCAGGCCAATGCAATCATGGTCGCCCAACTTATATCGAACTGAAACTCGCTGACCTCGAACGTCTGTTTGGTCGTTCGTGAATTTTATAAAAAAGAGACACTCTATGCCCATCACCATTCGCCCTGTTGAGCAACATGATCGCGCGCAATGGAACGCGCTCTATCAAGGCTATGCAGAATTCTACAAAGTCACACAAACTGAAAAGATGCGCGACACGGTTTGGTCTTGGCTGTTTGATGATACGCATGAAACAAATGGCTTGGTGGCAGTTGATGAAAAAGGGACACTGATCGGGCTCACTCATTTCCGGCCCTTTGCGCGCCCGCTATCTGCAACCACAAGCGGCTTTCTCGATGATCTCTTTGTGACACCCGCATCACGCGGTTCGGGCGCCGCACGTCTGCTCATTGAAGCGGTGGCACAAGTCGGCAAACAAAAAGGCTGGAGCGTTATTCGCTGGATTACAGCCGAGGATAATTATCGCGCCCGCAGCCTCTATGACAAAGTCGCCGAAAAAACCAAATGGGCGACTTATGACATCAAGCTATGAGAGATCGGGCAGAAGCGGCCTGATTGAGCCTTGCCAAGCACCTTATATGTAATTATATTGTAATTACAGAGGGGTGCTATGCGGATCAATCTTGTCAAAATCGGAAATTCGAGGGGCTTACGGCTCCCGAAGGCCGTCATTGAGAGTTGCGGCATCGAGACAAGCGTCAATCTCGAAATTCGCGGGCGTGAATTAATCATCCGTCCGACAGAAAGCCCGCGTGCGCATTGGGAAGACGCGCTCGTTAAAAATCCGGATGTCGAGACGTGGACAGAGTGGGAGTCTTTATCGCCTTCCTCGGATGACGAATGGACTTGGCCCGAGGACCAAAAATGGCCCGATACCCTTCTCGTTTCGAAATCTGGTTGATCGATCTCAACCCTGTACGCGGCGCAGAAATCGCCAAGATTAGACCATGCGTTATTGTCTCACCGAATGAACTTAATCGTCATTTGAAGACATGCTTGATCGCGCCCCTGACAAGTACAAAGCGCCATTGGCCGCATCGTGTGCCACTTGTATTTGCTGGTGTTGAAGGCGAAATCGCGACGGATCAAATTCGGGCAGTCGATCGCACAAGGCTTCAAAAGCAAATTGGCCACCTTGACCGCGAGACTGAAGAATTACTTTCAGCCCGTCTCGTCGACATGTTTCGTTACGAATGAGGCCTTGCCTCACTCGACCCCGCCCTGCCCCATCAATGTTGATACATGGACGGCTACAGAGCGCGATAGACCTTCAAGATCATAACCGCCTTCAAGCAGCGAGACGATACGACCGCCTGAATGTGTTTCGGCAATATCCATGAGCCTTTGCGTTGCCCAGGCGAAGTCCCGCTCTTCGAGATTGAGATTGGCGAGCGGATCGCGCCAATGCGCATCAAAACCTGCCGAGATAATCACAAGCTCGGGAGAGAATTGCGAAAGACGCGGCAAGATCAAATGCTCAAACGCATCGCGAAAAAGTTCGCCACCATCCCCCGCGCTCAAAGGCGCGTTGACGATGGTGTCATGATCACCGCGTTCATCACGCGCGCCGGTGCCCGGATAAAGCGGCATTTCATGCGTCGAGCAATACATCACCGATGCATCATTCCAAAAAATATCCTGCGTACCATTGCCGTGATGCACATCCCAATCGATGATCGCGACGCGACCAATGCCATGTTTCGTCTGCGCATGGCGCGCGGCGATAGCGGCATTGTTGAAAAAACAAAAGCCCATGGCCGTCGCATGTTCGGCATGATGACCCGGCGGGCGAATGGCCGCGAAAGCATTGCGCGCTTCGCCTTGCAGCACCGCATCCACCGCGCGTGTAGCGGCCCCTGCACCGCGCAATGATGCCTCTAAAGACCCTGGTGACATCACCGTATCGGAATCAACCGACGCAAAGCCCTCCGAAGGCACGGCGCGTTCAATCGCCGCCAGATGGCGTTCTGGATGACATGTGAGAAGGGATTGACGATCAACAAGCGGCGCTTCTTCACGCCAGAGTGGCGCGAAACGCTCATGCTCAAGCACACGCTCGACAGCGCGAATACGATCGACACGCTCGGGATGTCCCGTTGGCGTTTCGTGCCGCTTGAAGGAGGGATGCGTAAGAAGCAGCGTGGTCATGAGACATCAAGACGGGAGACGATCCCGCGCGTCAAGCACGCTGCCTGACATTTTCAAATGTAGATCAATCGACAAACTGCCGATAGAAATCTGCGTGAAACGGCTTTTCGACCTTGCGGCTCGCTTTCACCATCTCCGCCGCTGCAGCCACCGCCGGAATACCGATCCGCCCGAACCGTTGCGTTGTTTCACGCGGCGCTTGCACGGGTTGGGGAATGGCGGCCGTCATTTGGGACGCATTCTTGGTGTCTGAAGGGGTGTGGGCCATAGCTCTATCCTTTATCCTTATCAGCTCTTTCTAAGCGTTTTGATCGCTATTTCCCCTGTTTCGCGGGCAAATAGGGCCATTTTGGGGATCAAACGCGGCGATGTTTAGAATTTTCTTTAAATTTGTCTGGCCTTTTCTGCTTGAGACCGATTAAGACTCTGTGAATCCGGATAAATCCGGAGCGCCCTCTCATCCTCCGGACAATCCATGCCGCTTAAAGCCATTCTTTTCGACAAAGACGGAACACTCATCGATTTCGACCGCACATGGGGCGCAGCGGGCTATCATGTGATGCACAAACTCGCACGCGGTGATGAAGCCATCGTCAATCGTCTGATCGAGGTGACGCATTATGATTTTGAGCGCCGCACCTTCCGTCCGACCTCGCATATGATCGCAGGCGCTGCCGCGGATTACGGACGGATCTGGGCTGACGCTCTGGGACGCACCGATATTGTGGGTGTGGTTTCAGAAATGAACCAGCTCTTTATGCAAGAAGCGGTGACGACACTTGTGCCCATCGGCAATCCGCTCGCTTTGCTTCAAGACCTTGCGGCAAAAGGGTACGCGCTGGGTATCGCCACCAATGATGTGGAAGCGGCGGCATTCCAACAAGCGGACCTCCTCGGCCTTACGCCCCATCTCGATTTCATCGTGGGCCATGACTCAGGCCATGGCCGCAAACCTGATCCCGGCATGGTGGAGGCTTTTGCAAAAAAGACCGGTCATGATGTGGCTGATGTCGCGCTCATTGGCGATTCCACCCATGATCTGCACGCCGCCCGAGCGGCCGGTGCGGTCGCCATTGCGGTTCTCAGCGGCCCCGCGACACGCGAAGACCTCGCCGCCGATGCCGATCATATCATTGATACCATTGACGATCTGCCAGCGCTCCTCGCGCTGATCTGACGCCTTTCGACCAAGATCGCACTTCCCTTCAGTCCCCGCTTCTCTATTCTGGTGTCCAATATCCGGCGCCGGGGAAGCGCTGATTTGTATAATGAACCAAGGGGGAATGCATGCTGGGTCTCATGCAAGACTGGCCGCTGCTCATTCATCGCGTGATTGATTACGCCGCGACGCAGCATCCTCACCGCGCTGTGATTTCGCGTTCGGTCGAAGGCCCGATGCGGCGAACCACCTATCATGATGTGCGATTGCGTGCGTTAAAGCTCGCGCAACGTCTTGCGCGTGATGGTGTGAAGCTCGGTGATCGCATCGGCACGCTCGCATGGAACACAGATCGCCATCTTGAAAGCTGGTATGGCATCACGGGCATTGGCGCGATTTATCACACGCTCAATCCACGTCTCTTTGAGGATCAATTGATTTACATCGCCAATCATGGCGGTGACAAAATGATCTTTTTGGATCTCACCTTTGTTGCTCTTGCCGAACGATTAGCACCGCATCTACCTTCCGTCGAACGCTATGTGATCTTCACTGACGCGGCGCATATGCCGAAGACAACGCTGAAAAACGCTGTCGCTTACGAAGATTACATCAGTGAAGTTGATGGTGATTTTCAATGGATGGCGTTTGATGAAAATACGGCTGCCGGCATGTGCTACACATCGGGCACAACAGGCCACCCGAAAGGTGTCGTCTATTCGCATCGCTCAAATCTCTTGCACGCGATGTCGGTGATGATGCCGGATTCACTTTGTCTCACTTCACGCGACACGGTGATGCCGGTTGTGCCCCTCTTTCATGCCAATTCGTGGTCGCTTGCCTTCTCCGCACCCATGGCGGGATCAACGCTCGTCATGCCGGGCGCAAAGCTTGATGGTGAATCAGTCTTCAACATCATCGAAACAGAAAATGTAAGCGTCACGGCGGCAGTGCCGACTGTATGGCTTGGCCTTTTGCAATATCTTGAATCAACGGGTCAAAGACTCACGAAACTCAAACGCGTCGCGATTGGCGGATCGGCCTGTCCGCGTGCAGTCACCGAAGCCTTTGAGCAAGAATATGGCGTTGACGTCATTCATGCCTGGGGCATGACGGAGATGAGCCCCATTGGGTCTTTCTGCACATTGAAGCCCGAAGTGACGGGCCTTGAAGGCGAAGCGCTTTATGATTTGAAACAAAAACAAGGTTTCGCGCAATTCACCGTCGATATGAAAATCACCGATGATGACGGCAAGGCCTTACCATGGGATGGCAAGACATTTGGTCGCCTCAAAGTGCGTGGCCCTGCGGTCTCAAAAGCCTATTTTGGACTTGATGAAAACATACTCGATAACGAGGGTTATTTCGACACTGGCGATGTCGCGACGATTGATGAACACGGTTACATGAACATCACCGATCGTGCGAAAGACGTGATCAAATCCGGGGGCGAATGGATTTCATCGATAGATCTTGAGAATGTCGCGGTGGGTCATCCCGATGTTGCGGAAGCGGCGGTCATCGGTATTGCCCATGAGAAATGGGGCGAGCGGCCTTTGCTGATCATTATACGCAAGAAAGATCGTACACCCACAAAAGAAGACATTTTGAAATTCATCGAAGGCAAAATTGCCAAATGGTGGATGCCGGATGAGGTTGTGTTTGTGGATGACATTCCCCACACCGCGACAGGTAAAATTTCCAAGAAGACCTTGCGTGACAGTTTCAAGGATTTTCGATTTTCTTGATGATCCTTCGACACGGACCTTCGGTCCGGCTCAGGATGAGGG
>CANGSG010000056.1 GCA_947456435.1 Hyphomicrobiales bacterium | reverse complement strand
GGTTCAGCGCCAATAACCTGACCATAAGCCGCACGGCTCACCGCGAGACTGCTCTCGGCATTCGACAACTCAGCTTCTGCAGCAGCAAGTTGCGCTTCAACCTGCGCAACGTCGGTGCGCGTTACTTCACCCACTTGAAAACGGTCTTGCGTCTGCCGCAATTGTTCTTTGAGAACGCTGATATTCGCGTTGCGCAAACGAACGACCGCCTCATCGCGCACAACATTCATGTATTGAGTTGCGGCGTTTAATAGAACGGTCTGTTCTGATTGGCGCAAACCTGCGCGCGCTGCAAGCACGCCCGCTTCAGCAGCACCGATCTGATTGGCCGTGCGATCACCATTGTAAAGATTTTGAGTAATCGTCAGACCAAGACCACGCGGAGTCAGATTAGACTCTGATCCATTATAAACATTGTTATCTTTGCCCCCCTGCGCAGACGCAGAGAGACGAGGAAGATAACCCGACTTTGCGCGCGGGACTTGTTCATCGACGGCTCGCACGCTGGCCCGTTGCGCATTCAAATCTGCATTTGTCGAATAAGCGCGGGCCAAAGCCGTTTCGATTGTCTCGGCGCGCACAAATCCCGAAGAAAGGGTCAGCGCAAGCACGGCGACAGAGGCCAAAAGCGGACGCGAGAAGGTCATGATTACAGTACCGGATATGAGGGAACGAATATGGTTAACAAGAATTCTATATGAGAGTCGCACCGCGATCCGCAAGGAACCGGACGAGAAAACGCGCCTTTTATGCAAACAAACAGTGCTTGAGCCGCAAAACGCCGGCGAAACCACCACAAAAGCGACCAACGGTTACAAACGAACCGGGAAATATTGGAGGCCTCGCCCGGAATCGAACCGGGATACAAGGATTTGCAGTCCTCTGCGTAACCACTCCGCCACGAGGCCCCGTGTCGGTCGACGCCGGACAGATACAGACACTCTCCGCGCCTGGTCAATCAATTTGATCTCAAAACCCTCACTTTAATGGGTTGAAGTATCATTTTGGTCGATTACCGAAGGAGGCATCGAAAATTGGGGCCGATTCCTCTTGCGTCAGAGGTCCTGTCTGATGTATCCGCTCCCCTCAGGTGATCCTCGATAGCTCAGCTGGTAGAGCGTTCGACTGTTAATCGAATGGTCGCAGGTTCGAGTCCTGCTCGAGGAGCCACCCCGTTTCTTCCCTAAAACTCTGTCATTTTGCCGATTTGAACTTGAAATCGGGTGCATTTTTGCCGCGTGAAATCCGACTTCGGACCTCCGGCGTAAAAAGCGCGTACCCTGTGAGTTCCGAATCCGGTTATGAGCGACGCCGCCCTCCTCCTCTTTCGCGACGATCTACGACTGACCGACAACCCGGCCCTTGCCGCCGCGGTTGCGTCAAAGAAGCCGTTGATCCTCGCTTATATCTACGAAGAGCCGCCAACCGGTGGGCGCCCCTTGGGCGCAGCTCTCAATTGGTGGCTGCATCACAGCCTTGCTTCACTAGCTCAATCAATTGAAAGCCGTGGTGGTGCCCTTCATATTTTTAAAGGTGACCCGTCAAAAATCATCGACCGGCTGATCGCCGATCAGGGCGTCAGCGCCATATTTTGGAATCGTCGTTACCACCCTTCACAAGTCGCCGCCGATACGGCGCTTAAAACGCACTACGAAGCTCAAGGTCTCACTGTAAAGAGTTACAGCGGTTCCTTGATGCGCGAGCCTTGGGAAGTGAAATCAAAAATCGGCAATCCGATGAAAGTGTTCACGCCCTTCTGGCGTGCCTCGCAATTGGTAAACGACGTCGCGTCGCCCGAGCCTGCTCCGAAAAAATTGAGCATCATTCAATCTACAAAAATTTCAAGTGCAATACCTCTTAAAGACCTTCGCTTACTGCCCACAAAGCCTGATTGGTCGGCGGGCATAAAGTCCGAATGGGACCCTGGCGAAACGGGTGCCCTCCAACGCTTGAACACTTTTCTTGAAGATGGATTTAAAGGCTACGCTGAGGATCGCAATCGTCCTGATCGTCCTTCAACATCACGCCTTTCGCCCCATTTGCGCTTTGGTGAAATTTCAATCAAGCAAGTATGGCACGCCGCAGACACCGCAATAAAATCCGGCAAGAGCAAAGCGTCATCCGAAGATTTGCGCGTGTTTCAAGCTGAGCTTGGTTGGCGTGAATTTGCCCACCATCTGCTCTTTCACGAAAAAGATCTTACACGCACAAATGTGCAACGGGGCTTTGATGGCTTTCCGTGGCGAAGCGACGAGAAGCTTTTCAAGGCTTGGTCACGCGGTATGACCGGCTACCCCATCGTTGATGCGGGTATGCGTGAATTGTGGCAAACCGGATTCATGCATAACCGTGTCCGCATGGTTGTGGCCTCGTTTCTCGTCAAACATTTGCTGATTGATTGGCGTCGCGGTGAGGAATGGTTTTGGGATACGCTTGTTGATGCGGACGTTGCCAATAATCCCGCAAGCTGGCAATGGGTCGCGGGTTCAGGCGCTGATGCCGCGCCTTACTATCGGATCTTCAACCCTATGTTGCAGGGCGAAAAATTTGATCCCGATGGTGCTTATGTCCGAAAATATGTGCCCGAACTGGCTAAGATGCCTGCGCGATCCATTCACGCTCCTTGGACAGCAAAGCCACTCGAACTTGAACTCGCCGGTGTTATTCTTGGCAAAACCTATCCAAAACCGATTGTTGATCACGAAGCCGCGCGCCTTCGTGCATTAGCTGCATATAAATCATTGAAGGAATCAGCTTAAAGATCATGGTCACGTCATTACGCACTCGAAGCGGGGATAAAATGCGGTTAGCCGTCGTCGGCACCGGGATTGCAGGCAATGCGACTGCTTACGCCCTTTCAACATGCACATCGCACGAGATCACGGTCTTTGATAAAGAATCGCGAGCCGGCGGACACTCGGCAACAGTCGATATCGACTATGACGGGAAAAAGCTTTCTGTCGATACGGGCTTCATCGTTTATAATGAAACCAATTATCCGCTCCTCACATCGCTTTTTGATCATCTTGGTGTCGAGACCGAATTCTCGAATATGAGCTTTTCGCTTTCTGCCGATCATGGTCGTTTTGAATGGTGCGGTCGTGCGAAAAATCCGGTGAGCGGTCTCTTTGCGCAAAGATCAAACCTTTTCTCGCCAGGCTATCTCAAAATGCTTTTTGAGATTTTGCGATTCAACCGCACGGCTTTGGCTGATCTGAAAGCGGATCGTCTTGATGATTTATCTCTCGGTGACTATCTCGAGCTTCATCGCTTTTCACAAAAATTCCGTACTGATTATCTATTGCCGATGGGCGCGGCGATCTGGTCTATGTCGACCCAATCCATGCTGAATTTCCCGGCGCGGAGCTTCATCGCTTTTTTCAACAATCACCATCTTCTCGGCTTTGTTGGCCCTGAGTGGCGGACCGTGCGCGGCGGCAGTCGCTCTTATGTCACGAAGATGATGGCAGCCTATCAAGATCGTGTTCGTCTTGGCGTCGGCGTAACATCGGTTGAACGACATACCGATTTTGTCCGTCTATCTCTTTCTGATGGAACATCCGAGAACTTTGATGGCGTCATTTTCGCCTCACATACGGATGAAACGCTCGCAATCCTTGGGGCTCAGGCAACGCCAGAGGAACGCGCACTCCTCAGTGCGATTCCTTATAAGCCGAATAAAGTCTATCTTCATCGCGATCCGCGTTTTATGCCTAAACGCAAACGCGCATGGGCTGCTTGGAATGTACTTCAAGTAAAGGGTCAATCCGATAATCTATGCGTCACCTATTGGATGAACATGCTGCAGAATCTGGATCAGAGCCGTCCTGTATTCGTAACCTTGAATCCGCAGACGCCGCCTGCGGATAAGGATATTTTTGGGTGCTATACTTACGACCACCCACAATTTGATGCTGCCGCGATTTTAGCCCAGCCAAAGCTTGGAAGCTTGCAAGGAAAAAACCGGACGTGGTTTGCGGGGGCTTGGACGCGTTACGGTTTCCATGAGGATGGTTTGATGTCGGGCCTTAATGTCGCCGCTCATTTTGGCGCCATGCCTGAATGGGCCGCAGTCCCCCGTCTTGCTGCCGCAGCCGAATGAAAGATCAAATCGTCGTGGCAGACCAAACGCCGCGTTTTGATCGGATCAGCTTTTATCAAGGCCCGGTGATGCATGCCCGCATGCAACCGGTCCATCATCGCTTTTCCTATTCGGTTTTCTCGATTTTGATCGATATTGATCACCTCGATGACTGTGATCGGCAGAGCCCGTTTTTCTCGGTCAATCGCTTTAACCTGATGAGCTTTTATGAGCGTGATCATGGCCCTCGCAATGGCTCATCGCTCGCTCTCCATGCGCGCCAACTCTTCAAGGAAGCGGGCCTCGAATTTGAGGGGGGCACGATCCGCCTCCTCTGTTACCCGCGCATTCTGGGCTACGTCTTTGATCCTTTGAGCGTCTATTTCGCCTATGACCGCGATGAGAGTTTGGTGGGCCTGCTTTACGAGGTGAGGAACACGTTTGGCGAGCATCACACCTATGTTGCTCCCATAAAGTCTGGTGAACAGAACGAAGCTGGCATCAGGCAGGAAACAAAAAAACGCTTTTTCGTTTCCCCGTTTAACCCCGTTGACATGTCCTATCGCTTCCGGATCCACCCACCCGATCAGACGGTGGGCATAAGGATACTGGTCACCGATGGCTCGGATCCGGTTCTTGCTGCGACATTTCTCGGATCATTTTTGCGTTTTTCGACCTCATCCGTCCTTCGCCTGTGCTTGACGATCCCGTTCCTCACTATAAAAATCATAGCTGGAATTCATGTTGAAGCGCTGCGGCTTTGGATCAAAGGGATGCGCCTTAAGTCCCGACCCGCGCCGCCTGCGCCTTCAAGTATGATCGGTGATGAATAGGGACAGCCCAAAGAAGGTGCGTCCTCTGGTTGGAATGGGAATGACATGCTTGATACGGCAAATCACAGCGCCAAAGCGGTGAAAGTGACGCGCGAGACGTTAAGCAGCTACGTCTCGGATCTTCCCTTTTTGATCCGCCAAGCACTTGGTCTCGCGACACGGATCGAAGAAGGATCAATCACGGTTCGCTTACCCGATGGCCGCGCGTTCATTTTTGAAGGAATCAAAGACGGTCCGCATGCCGAGATGGCGATACATGATTATGCGTTTGCGAAGCGTATGATTTCGGGTGGCGATATTGGGATAGCTGAATCGTTCTTACGCGGTGAGTGGGAAGCAAAAGACTTAACAGCCTTTCTCCATCTCTTTGCCGCCAATCATCATTTGATCGCCACCATGCTCGCCGGGCGGCCTTTTGTTCGTTATTGGCAACTCTTTAAACATTGGTTGAACCGCAATACCAAAGCGGGTTCCAAGCGTAATATTCATGCGCATTATGATCTGGGTAACGCGTTCTACACGCAATGGCTCGACCCCACGATGACCTATTCATCGGCCCTTTTCGAGTCAGCCGAGAAAGACTTGCAAAAAGGCCAAACCGCAAAATACGCGGCCCTTGCGCGCGAGACCAATATCGGCAGCCAAGATTCCGTTCTCGAGATTGGTTGTGGTTGGGGTGGTTTTGCTGAATTTGCTGCAAAAGAAATTGGTTGCCGCGTGACGGGGCTGACCATTTCGCAAGAGCAATATGATTTTGCGAAGAAGCGTATTTTTAACGCAGGTCTGAACGAAAAAGTCGAAATCAAATTGCAAGATTACCGCGATGAGCGCGGACTATATGATCGCATCGCTTCGATTGAAATGTTTGAAGCAGTGGGTGAACAATTCTGGCCCGTTTATTTCAATACGCTCTCTGATCGATTGAAAACGGGAGGCATTGCTGGCCTTCAAGTCATTACAATTCAAGACCGCTTCTTCGAAGGCTATCGCCGCGAAATGGATTTTATCCGCCGCTATATTTTCCCCGGCGGTATGTTGCCCTCACCCCGTATCATGAAACAACTCGGTGAACGCGTGGGAATGATGATCCGCCATGAACGTGTCTTTGGCGTCGATTATGCCGACACGCTTGCGCAATGGCGTGACAGGTTCCGTGCCGCGTGGCCCGAACTCACGCCGCTGGGATTTGATGAGCGGTTTCGTAGATTATGGGAATATTATCTCGCTTATTGCGAGGCTGGTTTCCGCGCGGGCAATATTGACGTGCGCCAGATCATTTATGCAAAATCATAGCGCTTAGGACTTTGGCGGAAAGCCTGTCGCTTTACGAATGAGGGAGAAATAGGTTTCATAAGGCAGGAGCCGCAAAAATTTCAAAATGCGTGACAATTGCCAAGGGAACGCGATTTCAAAACCACCGCGCGCGAAGCCATCACAGATAACGCGCGCCGCATCATCGAGCTCCATCAAGAAGGGCATCGGATGATCATTCTTGTCCGTAAGCGGCGTTTTCACGAATCCCGGATTCACAATCTGCAATGTGATGCCGAGGGCGTCTGTTTCAATCTTCAAGCTTTCAGCCATCACAATCAAAGCGGCCTTTGAAGAGGAATAGGCCGCCGCGCGGGGCAAGCCAATATAACCAGCGACTGATGCGTTGATCGCAATCTGTCCGCGACCATGCGCGGCCATGCGATCAAGTAGAACGTCAAGGCCATTCACGACCCCGCCGACATTGACGTCAAAAATCTTTTTGAATGAGGCAGCATCAAATGGATGAGCACGCATCGGCCAATAGATGCCCGCATTCAAAAAGGCCAAAGTAATCGGCCCTTCCTTCGCTTCGACCTCATCAATGGTGCGCTTTTGTAACTCAGCATCCGTGACATCGACGGACCGTGCGATGATCGAACCCGACAGCGACTTCGCGTCCTGCACGAGCGCTTCAAGTGCGTCAGCGGAACGCGCAGTTGCCAAAACGCGGAAACCGCGGCGCGCTAACTCAAGCGCGGTGCCTCGACCAATGCCTGAACTCGCTCCTGTTACCCATGCGAGACCATCTTCGGGACGCGCACGGTACAGCGAGTTCATTTCAATGGCCGGTAAAACGTTGGAGGAACCGACCAATTGGGCCGGTCAAGCGCACAGGCGCGTCAGTGACCGCGAAGCAGATGCAATCACTGCTCTCACCTGCACGAGGACGATGGTCGATCTCACCATCGGCGATTGAGATATCACCTCGCCCATAATGACCCATCGTGTCGGAGAAGGCGCCTTTCAAAACAAGCGTGACTTCCTGACCATCATGCGTATGAGCGGGCATACGACGACCCGAGCGGATCCAAAGAAGCGAGGCCTCGGTGTCCGAGCCCTTCTCGGAAATGCGGAACTCTTTCAAGCCCGGCAGAACGCTACGCCATTTGATGTCTTCAAGATCGCGCCCGACATAAGAAAAAAGCGCCTCAGGAAGACCAACGCTGCGATTTCTCAGTGCAACGGGGGCCTGATGGTCACCCGCGGCAAAAATACGGTCCAAAATCGCTTGCCGGTTTGAGAGCTCGACCGGCGCAACATCTTCAAGCGCGCGTGCGTGGACAGCCTCAAGCGAGGAGACAAAAGACCGGTTATCCGGCTTCATCTCGAGATGAGCGGCGACCAGACTGTGAAGCGCCGGGTTTAAATGACCCGCGGCATAATCGGCGAGAAGCGCATTCAGCGCCCCTTCCCGCTCAGAATTGAAACCGTTCATAGCCAAAACCCGAAACTCCAACAACCATTTCCCGATCTTACGCCCGTGTACCACCGCCGGATCACGTGATCCTGAATTTTCTGACAATACAAATTGTCGCAGGAAATTGACACGCGACCCTTCGCCGCGATCTGTGATTGCCGGCGCACAATTCGGTCATTATCTATAGATATCCGCTTAAATTCACCCCGTGTTCCGATCTCGCATAACCCCGAAAAGCCCATGGCCATTGCCCAAACCCTACTCGACGCGATCGGCAAAACTCCGTTGATCCGCCTGAAACGCGCCTCCGAACTGACCGGTTGCACCATTCTCGGTAAAGCCGAGTTTATGAATCCGGGAGGATCGGTCAAGGACCGCGCCGCGTTCGGGATTATCTCAGACGCCATGGCCCGGGGCGTTCTTAAGCCAGGCGGAACGATCGTTGAGGGAACCGCCGGCAATACCGGAATTGGCCTCGCGCTTGTCGGCAACGCCTTGGGCCTCAAAACCGTCATCGTGATCCCCGAGACACAATCGGAAGAAAAAAAGGCCACGCTAAGGCAAATGGGCGCCGTCCTGATCGAAGTGCCCGCGGTGCCTTACGCGAACCCCAATAATTATGTGAAGGTTTCTGGTCGGCTCGCCGAAAAGCTCAACCAGTCGGAACCACATGGCGCGATCTGGGCCAATCAGTTCGACAATATCGCAAATCGGGAAGCTCACCGGGTCACAACGGCTGAGGAAATTTGGGCTGATACTGAGGGTAAGGTCGACGGCTTCATCTGCGCGGTCGGGACCGGCGGAACGCTCGCCGGAACGGGATTAGGGCTTAAGGCCAAAAACCCGAAAATCGCCATCGGGCTCGCTGATCCTATGGGTGCCGCGCTCTACTCCTATTACACGACGGGCGAACTTAAATCCCAAGGCTCGTCTATTACCGAGGGCATTGGCCAAGGACGTATCACAAAGAACCTTGAAGGCGCTCCGATTGATGTCGCGTTTCAAATCTCCGATGACGAAGCCATTCCTTTGATCTTCACACTTCAAGAGGAAGAAGGCTTTGCGTTGGGCGGATCATCCGGCGTGAATATCGCCGGCGCGATGAGACTTGCCCGCCATCTTGGCCCCGGCCATACGATTGTAACCATTCTCTGCGATGGTGCCTCGCGTTACGCGTCGAAACTCTATAACCCCGATTTCTTACGTTCAAAGGGGCTGCCGGTTCCGCATTGGATCGAACAGCAAAGCCCGATCAAAGCGGATTTAGTTTAATGCCTACAGAACTCCTGTTTCGCGATGACGCCTATCTCAAGGCGACAACCGCACGCGTCCTCGCCATCAACGAACGAAACGGCATCATTCTTGATCGTACGGTTTTTTATGCGACGGGTGGCGGACAACCCGGCGACGTCGGTGTTCTTGTCAGCGCGAATGGCACGAGCACCAAAATCGCAACAACAGTTTATGGCGAAGACAAAAGCCACATCATTCATGTGCCCGGCGAAGGTGAGACGCTTCCTGAAATTGGATCTGAAATTACAGCCACGCTCGATTGGGACATTCGCTATAAGCGTATGCGCATTCACACCGCGCTTCACCTTCTCACCACGGTCTTACCTTATCCGGTAACAGGCGGCGCGATTGGTGATGGGGATGGTCGGTTGGATTTTGATATTCCCGATGCCGGTCAAGACAAAGACGAGATCACAGCGGAACTCATGCGTCGCATTTCGCAAAATGCCGATGTGACCTATCGCTGGATCACCGATGAAGAACTCGAAGCCAATCCTTCACTCGTGAAAACAATGTCAGTGAAGCCCCCCATGGGAACGGGACGCGTACGCCTTGTTGAAATCGCTGGGCTTGATTTGCAGCCATGTGGTGGAACGCATGTGAAAAACACAAGCGAGATTGGTGCCGTTGCGATCACGGCCATTGAGAAAAAAGGTAAGATAAATCGTCGCGTGCGCATCGCGCTTCTTTGATAAAATCAATAAAGGGCATTTCTGTCATGACCGCTCCGCTTTTTGTAACGACCGAATGGCTTGCCACTCATCTTGACGATCCTCAGGTCAAGATTGTTGATGCGAGCTGGTATCTGCCGACGATGAATCGTAACGGCAAAGCGGAATATGATGAGGGTCACATTCCGGGCGCAGTGTTTTTCGATATCGATGCGATTGCGGACAAAACGACGACATTACCGCATATGATGCCGAAACCTGATGATTTCGCTCATGTTGTTGGCGCAATGGGTATTTCAGACGCTGATCATATAGTCGTTTATGATGGCGCCGGTTTGTTTGCAGCCGCGCGTGTGTGGTGGACCTTCACGGTGATGGGCGCGGCACGCGTGTCTCTGCTTGAAGGCGGTGCGCCGCGCTGGAAGGCTCAATCGCGTGCGTGGACAAACGCCAAAACAAATCCAACGCCAAAAACATTCAAGACAAGTTTAGACGCCGCCGCAATTGCTGATATTGCCACAGTGAAAGCTGCGCTCACGACAAAATCCGCACAGATTGTCGATGCACGACCAGCAGATCGTTTTCGCGGTGATGCGCCCGAGCCCCGTCCCGGTTTGAAATCCGGTCACATGGCGGGAAGTTTCAATGTGCAATTCGGTGATGTGGTTGCCAATGGCACATTAAAGAATGCGGAAGATCTACGTGCTGCTTTCAAAAAGGCAGGCGTAGATATCGATCAACCGATCATCACGAGCTGCGGCTCGGGAGTCTCTGCCGCAATTCTCGCCCTTGCGCTGCAATCGATCGGCAAACCCATTCACGCGCTCTATGACGGCTCATGGGCCGAATGGGGCGCACGTGACGACTGCGAAGTGGCAAGGGGTTGAGGCAGTAGGAAGTAGGCAGTAGGCAGTAGGCAGTAGGCAGTAGGCAGTAGCAAGATAAGATAGAGTTAGTCAGCTACTATGCGCTAAGCCCTACCTCCTCATAATCAATGCAGGATCTGACTCAAGAACAATTTCGTCCGCTCATGTTGCGGATTTTTGAAGAACTCGTTCGGCGTATTGATTTCCACGATCTGCCCTTGATCCATGAAAATAACACGATTTGCCACCTGACGGGCAAAGCCCATTTCATGGGTGACGCAAATCATCGTCATACCGTCTTCAGCCAATGACACCATTGTGTCGAGCACTTCTTTAACCATTTCGGGATCGAGCGCTGACGTGGGCTCATCAAACAACATGATCTTCGGGCTCATGCATAAAGAACGCGCAATCGCCACACGTTGTTGTTGGCCACCTGAAAGTTGGCCCGGGAACTTAAGCGCCTGTTCCGGAATTTTAACGCGCTTCAAATAGTGCATCGCAATTTCTTCCGCGTCTTTCTTGGGCAACTTCTTCACCCAAATCGGCGCCAAAGTCAGATTTTCAAGAATCGTCAGATGCGGAAACAAATTGAAGTGCTGGAACACCATGCCGACATCGCGGCGAATTTCGTCAATCTTCTTGACGTCAGCCGTGAGCTCGGTGCCATCAACGATGATGGTGCCCTTTTGGTGCTCTTCGAGACGATTAATGCACCGGATCAAAGTTGACTTGCCCGAACCGGAAGGACCGCACACCACAACGCGTTCGCCGCGTGTTATCGTGAGATCAATATCACGCAGAACGTGAAAGGCTCCGAACCATTTGTTCATGCCTTTGATTTCGATCGCATTCTCATGCGTCAATTTACCGGGCTTCAGATTGAGGGACGCCTCAGCTGGCATAATCAGAACTCCCTAATGACGATGATCAGT
>CANGSG010000055.1 GCA_947456435.1 Hyphomicrobiales bacterium | reverse complement strand
TGCTTTGATGTCTTCTAAATTGATGCCGCCGAATGAAGGGCCAAGATAGCGCACGGCATTGATGAATTGATCGGGATCTTCAGTATCGACTTCGAGATCAATCGAATCGACATCGGCAAAACGCTTGAAGAGAACGGCCTTGCCTTCCATCACCGGCTTTGAGGCGAGTGCACCCAAATTGCCCAAACCCAAAATCGCCGTGCCATTTGAAATCACAGCAACAAGATTGCCTTTTGATGTGTAATCAAAAGCGAGCGCGGGATTTTCGGCAATGGCTTTAACGGGGACAGCCACGCCGGGAGAATAAGCGAGAGAAAGGTCACGCTGCGTGGCCATGGGCTTGGTTGCGACAATCTCGATCTTGCCGGGACGCCCCATGGAGTGGAAATCGAGCGCTTCCTGATCGCTGATTGTTGGTCGCGTCCGTTTGCTGGGTTTACCCTCGCCAACTGCCATATCGATTAACCCCATCCTCTGGAACCACTCAGCGAAGTCATTAATTTTGAAATGCTCGCTCAGAGCATGGTAGCGTACCGAAGATCAAAATCAAAAGCCATGCCGCCCTTTAGCTCAGGAAACTTACCGTGACCCCTTGGAACAACACCCCATCCGGTAAAATGCGCCTACGCGGATTGGGGATTAATCTTCCCGGCACGCCGGGACCGTTTAATGCGATTACCGATGTTGCGGGTGTAGAGGTCGGCTATACGACGCTGATTTCAGGCCATGGGCCGCGCGTGGTTACCCAAGGGCCTATCCGTACCGGCGTGACGGCTATTTTGCCGCGCGGCCGTCATGATCCGCAGACCTCCTGCGCCGCCGGGTCCTATTCGTTCAACGGAAATGGCGAAATGACAGGCTTGGTATGGGTGGAAGAATCGGGCGAACTCACCACGCCGATTACGATCACCAACACGCATAGTTGCGGCATTGCGCGCGATGCGACGGTTCAGTGGATTTTCAACAATGTGGAAAAAACCG
Source organism: Hyphomicrobiales bacterium (assembly GCA_947456435.1). Classification (GTDB taxonomy): domain Bacteria; phylum Pseudomonadota; class Alphaproteobacteria; order Rhizobiales; family Beijerinckiaceae; genus CAIUPE01. Next base: position 10,498 of record CANGSG010000055.1, on the reverse strand, counting down.
TGAAAGACTGGGGTTTGCCGGTGGCCGGCGAAACCTATGATGGCGAGTTGAACGACATTAACGGGTTCCATGTCAAAGCGGAGCATGTCTTTTCGGCGCTCGACAATGCGCGGGGTGGACCAATCGAGCTCGGCAGCGTCGGCGGCGGTACCGGTATGCTGACTTTTGATTTTAAGGCGGGCTCTGGCTCTGCCTCACGGCACGTTGTGATTGGCGGAGAGACCTATACGCTCGGCGCTTTCGTGCAATCGAATTTCGGGCGGCGGCACGAGATGACCGTTATGGGCAAAAAAGTGGGTCTGGAAATGCCCGGTGGGGAGTTACGCGGAAAGCCTGTTGGCTCCATCATCGCTGTTATTGCAACGGACGCTCCGCTTTTGCCGCATCAATTGAAGCGTCTTGCGCGCCGTGTGCCCGTCGGCATCGCCCGAACCGGTGGCATAGGCCATAACGGATCGGGCGATATTTTTATCGCTTTTTCGACGGCTAATCGCGAAGCCTATGCCGACAACCCGTCATTGGCTTCGATGCGGTTCATCTCCAATACAGCGATGGATGATTTGTTTGAGGCAACGGCGCAGGCGACAGAAGAAGCTATTCTCGATTCAATTATTGCGAATGAAACAATGGTCGGCGCGGATGGCAATACAGCCCTCGGGATCAACCATAAGCGTTTGCTTTCGTTATTGGGCTGAGACGACCCGCCTGGGGCGGTAGAAAAATTGTGATCCGGGTCTGCGGGTCGCACAAACAGGCTTTGGCAATATCCTTACAAAAAGGCGGATAAGTCCCGCATAGGGCGTGAACAAAGAACGCCGCTTTGCTAAGCCTTTTCCATGCGCACGAGCCCTGACCAGACCTCCGACGACCGCGTCACGCCGATGATGGCGCAATATATCGAAATTAAGGGCGCGAACCCTGATAGTCTCCTGTTTTATCGCATGGGAGATTTTTACGAGCTCTTCTTCGAAGATGCGGAAATCGCGTCACGGACGCTCGGTATTATCCTGACCAAGCGCGGTAAGCATCAGGGTGCCGATATTCCGATGTGCGGCGTGCCGGTGGAGCGCGCCGATGATTATCTGCAACGCCTGATCGCGGCAGGGCATCGCGTGGCCGTATGCGAGCAGATGGAAGACCCGGCCAAAGCCAAAAAACGCGGGGCGAAATCGGTGGTGCGGCGCGATGTGACGCGGCTCGTGACGCCGGGCACGATCACGGAAGAGCGTCTGCTTGATCCGGGCGAAGCGAACCGGCTTCTCGCGGTGGCGCGACAAAGGGCCGATGATGGCGGGTGGTCTTATGGGGTGGCCGCTGCCGATATCTCGACCGGCCATTTTGTGACATTGGAAAGTCACGAAGCCGGATTGCTCGCGAGTATCGCGCGTTTTGCCCCGCGCGAGATTCTTCTGCCTGATAGTTTGCTTGATGAGCATGGTCCGCTCGGCACACTTCTGCGCGATCACCGCAATGCGATTACACCGATGGCGAGAGAAGGCTTTGATGCCTCATCAGCGGAGAAGCGTCTCGGAGCCTATTTTGGTGTGGCAACACTTTCAGGTTTTGGAACATTCACACGCGCTGAGCTTGCAGCCTCCGCTGCACTTGTCACTTATATCGAACGTACTCAAAAAGGGACACGCGCGCCCCTTGCTCCACCGTCGCGCGAAAGCGATGACAGCATCATGCGGATTGATGCCGCCACCCGCGCCAATCTCGAAATCACGCGTACTTTATCCGGTGAACGACAAGGTTCTTTGCTCTCAGCGATTGATCGTACGGTAACGCCCGCGGGTGCGCGTTTGCTTGCCGAGCGACTCTCTGGCCCCCTCACCGATCTTGCAATGATCCGCGCGCGCCATGATGCGATTACGTTTTTCCTTGAAGCGCGCGATCTCCGGCATACGCTTCGTACTGCATTGAAAAGCGCGCCTGATATGATGCGCGCTCTTACAAGATTAGCGATGGACCGAGGCGGTCCGCGCGATCTTGTGGGTCTTGGTCTCGCGCTCTCAACCGCACGGCATATTGGTGAATCTCTCACAAACAAGAGCACTCTGCCTGATGAAATCGAGAAGGCACGCATATCCCTCCTCGCGATCGATCCAAAACTGCCGGAAAGCTTGACCGCCGCGCTTGCTGATGATGTACCGCTTAACAAGCGTGATGGTGGCTTTATTCGCGAAGGTTATTCTCAAGAGCTAAATGATATTCGTGCCTTGCGCGACGAGAGCCGGAAAGTCATCGCGCGATTGCAAGCAGATTATGTTGCCTTAACAGGCGCGCGGACACTCCGCATTAAATTCAATAATTTTCTGGGCTATTTCATCGAGGTTCCCCAAGCCAATGGGGAAGAGTTTTTAAAGCCCCCGCATGTTGAAACTTTTATTCATCGCCAAACGATGCAAGGGGCCATGCGATTTTCAACAACCGAGCTTGCCGAGCTTGCCGGTAAAATTGCCTCTGCCGGTGATCGCGCGCTCGCCCTTGAACTTGATCTCTTTGCGGCACTTTCGGCAAGCCTGATTGAAGCAACGCCCTCAATTCGTCTGGCCGCCGATGCCCTTGCGCTCATTGATGTAACCACCGCTTTGGCCGAACTCGCCGATGATCACCATCATACGCGACCGGATATGACGAATAATCTCGATTTCATGATCGAAGCCGGTCGTCATCCGGTTGTTGAGCAAGCGCTCAAACGTTCGGGCTCACCCTTCGTGGCCAATGATTCTGATCTTTCACAACCTGATACTGAAAAGGGCGGACGTATTCTTGTTGTGACCGGTCCGAATATGGCCGGTAAATCGACCTATCTGAGGCAAAACGCGCTCATCACCATCATGGCGCAAGCCGGATGTTTTGTGCCGGCGAAAAAGGCGCGCATTGGTCTTGTCGATCGATTATTTTCGCGCGTGGGGGCGGCTGATGATCTCGCGCGCGGGCGGTCAACCTTCATGGTTGAGATGATTGAAACAGCCGCTATTCTCAATCAAGCAACAGAGCGTTCGCTTGTCATTCTCGATGAAATCGGACGTGGCACGGCAACTTTTGATGGCCTTTCCATCGCATGGGCGACAATTGAACATCTTCATGAAGTTAATCGTTGTCGCTCACTCTTCGCCACACATTTTCATGAATTGACGGCGCTTACACAAAAATTGCCCCGCCTTAAAAATGCGACGATGCGGGTAACCGATCATAAAGGCGAAGTGATTTTCTTGCATGAAGTGATCGCCGGCACAGCGGATCGCTCTTATGGCATTCATGTGGCGCGCCTTGCCGGATTACCACGCAGCGTCATTGATCGCGCACAGATGATCCTTACCGAATTAGAGGCGTCTGATCGTCAGGCGTCCGTCGATGTCATGCTTGATGAATTGCCCTTGTTTTCAACTGTCGTAAAACAAAACCCCTCGCGCGCGAGCGTGGGTCCCGATCCGGTCCATGAAGCGCTTGAAACAATCTATCCTGATGATCTGACACCCAAGGAAGCGCTTGAGATGCTTTATCGATTGAAAGGTCTTTCGACGAAGTGAATAATTGCGAAGATAATTTTTTGTAATAAGGATCAATAAAAATGACTGACGCTCTTAATAGCCGTCTCGCTCAAAGATCATCAAATGATCCTCATGAATATCGATTTGTTTTTGAAGGTAGAACATCGACCTATTTTCGTATTTGGATTGTCAATGTACTTCTGAATATTATTACAATCGGCATTTATTCAGCCTGGGCTAAAGTTAGACGGCTCCGCTATTTTTATGAAAACACATGGCTTGATGGAAACAATTTTAACTACCATGCCGAACCGATAAAAATATTGATTGGGCGCGCCATCGTTGTGGCTGCGCTCATTCTATACAATGTTCTCGTCGTGATCTCGCCTTTTTTCACGTTTCTGCTCATTGGTTATATTTTTCTTCTCCCCGTCATTATCAATGCGTCGTTTTCTTTTTCGATGCGCATGACAAGTTACCGCGGTATTCGCTTTGGGTTTCGGGGTGAATATTGGCCTGCATTCGGAATCTATATTGCGCTTCCCCTTCTCGTCATTCTGACGGCGGGTCTCACTTTGCCTCTCTTTACGAAATTAAGCTGGCGCTATTTCGGAAGTCGGCTGCGTTATGGGTCGGTACGCGCCGATATCGCCCCGCCTCTTGGAGCGCTTTATGCGCAATTCGGATTATCAATCATTGTTTTGATTGTCGGAATGATCCCCTTCGTTCTCATTCCAGCGGCTTTCAATGCAACCATGGCTGATGAGCTTTCATCATTCTCATTATGGCATTGGACCTTTCTAGCATTTTATATCGGCTTGACGTTAGCCTCGATTTTTTATCAAACTGGTACACGGAATGTTGCGCTTTCGACTTTGATATTTGATCGGCGCCATCAACTCCGTTCATATGTCGGACGATTGGCTATGATCTGGATCGGGATGAGTAATTTGATCGTGATCATCATCACTCTGGGTCTTGCATGGCCTTGGGCATCCGTGCGGCGGTGGCGTTATCAGCTTGATCATCTCGTCGTGATGGGACAAGGACCTTTCGACAACATCAGTGGCATGTCGGGTACTGGTGGCGAGGTTACGGCTGCGGAATTTGTCGATCTCGAAGGCTTTGATTTCGGTCTATAAAACCACGCGGCAATTCACCCCCCTGTCACATGTGACAGGGTGCGCCCGAGACGCGGGCTGGTATGATGCTTGAGCCATGCCTGATACCCGCCCCGCGATTTATCCGAATAACGTTGATTCCCAGCGTTCCCCCTCGGATAAAGAGTTGCGCTCATGGTCGTGAGGGTTTCAACCGTCGCCTTTGAGGGCGTCGATGCCAAACCCGTCGACGTGCAAGTGCAAGTCATGCCGGGGCGGGTTCTCTTCAACATCGTAGGCTTACCCGACAAGGCCGTGGGGGAATCGCGCGAACGCGTAAGAGGCGCACTCGCCGCTGTCGGCCTCGCTCTGCCCACGCGGCGCATCACCATCAATCTCGCCCCTGCTGACATGCCGAAAGAAGGCAGTCATTTCGATTTACCGATTGCACTGGGGCTAATGGCAGCCATTGGCGCGCTTCCCTCCGACGCGCTTGAAGGCTTTATTGTTTTGGGCGAGTTAGGACTTGATGGGTCACTGGCCCCTGTCGCAGGCGTTCTCCCGGCAGCGGTGGCTGCACATGCGCGCGGGCTTGGTTTGATTTGCCCTGCGGCGTCGGGGGCTGAAGCGGCATGGGCTGCCTCTGATTTACCAATCCTCGCGCCGCGATCTTTGATTCAACTCGCGACTCATTTCAAAGGCACGCAAATTTTATCGCGTCCTGCTCCCGCGATTCGGAGCGAGGGGCAACCGCTTCCCGATATGGCAGAACTCAAAGGTCAAGAGAGCGCGCGTCGTGTGCTCGAAATCGCGGCGGCTGGCGGACATAATCTACTTTTTTCCGGGCCGCCCGGCGCGGGCAAATCCATGCTTGCGTCACGCTTGCCGTCAATTCTCCCGCCACTTTCGCCGCCGGAGCTTCTCCAAGTCTCGATGATCCATTCAATCGCGGGGCTCCTTGATGCCGAAGGTCTCACCGACCGGCGGCCCTTTCGCGCGCCGCATCATTCGGCGTCGATGGCCGCTCTTGTCGGCGGTGGCGCGCAAGCGCGTCCGGGTGAAGTGTCACTCGCCCATCGCGGCGTTTTGTTTCTCGATGAATTGCCCGAATTCCAACCGCAAGCGCTCGACAGTCTTCGCCAGCCGCTTGAAACCGGCGAGGCGGTCATCGCGCGTGTACAGCACCGCATTTCTTATCCCGCGCGGTTTCAACTTGTCGCGGCGATGAATCCCTGCCGCTGCGGCCTTGCAACCGACCCTGGTTATGCGTGCCGGAAAGCGCCGAATGCCGTCTGTATGGCGCAATATCAATCTCGAATTTCCGGACCTTTTCTTGATCGTATTGATCTCACCATAGAGGTTCCGGCTGTCACGCCGGGCGATCTCATGACGACGCAAAAAGGTGAGACCTCGCAATCAATCGCGCGTCGGGTTTATGCCGCGCGCCAAATACAAACCCAACGCTATGGCGCGCATGGTTTGGGGATTGAAACAACCAATGCTACCTGCCCGGTGGCGTTGCTCGATCAAATTGCCGCGCCAGACGACTCGGGCCTTGCCCTTATTCGCAGCGCAGCCGACCGGATGCGCCTTACCGCGCGGGGATTTCACCGCGTGCTAAAAGTCTCGCGGACCTTGGCCGATCTTGATGGCAGCGATGCGATCAAGCGGATTCATGTTGCTGAGGCTCTGTCCTATCGGGCAACGATTTCGCAAGGATCACAATGACTCTCCTGTCATAATAATGTCGGAGATTTGTGATCTCTTCTTCATAAGAGAAACGAATCACCAGCATTATGTCGAAAAGGATGAAAGTCATGATCGATCTCGGCGAAGGATTTCGAGGCTGGGCGCAGAATGAAGCGCCGCGTCATTTGATCCGCACGCTGCTCGACGACACGATTCCTGATCCCGCCTATAGTCTTGGTCGTATTGGCTCACTTGAAGTCCGCCTCGCCTCGACGAAAAAGGAAATCAAAAAGGCGCAGCGACTTCGTTATAAAGTGTTCTATGAAGAAATGACCGCGACCCCAGATTTGATATCTCGCTTGAAGCGGCGCGATATTGATCCATACGACGCTTTTTGTGATCATCTTCTCGTTGTTGATCACAAAGAAGAAAAGCCGAAAGTGATTGGTACCTATCGCCTTCTTCGTCAGGATATGGCGGCGCGAGGCTGTGGCTTTTATACGGCCAGCGAATTCGATATCGCGCCGATGATCGCAGCCCATCCGACCGCACGATTTTTAGAGCTCGGTCGCTCTTGTGTTTTAAAAGCCTATCGCGACAAACGTACCGTTGAACTGCTTTGGCACGGCATCTGGACTTATGTGCGCCGCCATCGGATCGACATCATGTTTGGCTGCGCAAGTCTTTACGGTACGGACCCTGATGCGCTCGCCTTGCCCTTAAGCTTTCTTCATCATACCGCATCAGCGGAAGGCGCTCTCGCAGCAAAGCCGGTCGAGGGCCGTGCAGTCGCTATGAACAGAATGGATCCTGGTCTGATAGACGCACGCAAAGCACTGCATGCGCTTCCTCCCCTGATCAAAGGTTATCTTCGGCTTGGTGCGCGCTTTGGCGCGGGCGCGGTGATTGATCGCCAATTCGGCACAACGGATGTCCTTGTTGTACTCCCCGTCGCGGCCATTAATCCGCGCTATATTGATCATTACGGCGAGGACGCCACCCGCTACGCCGCCTAATAAAAAAGTCCTGTCATTTCCTCCAAACCCCTGTAGAAATTTCGATCTCGGGGGAGAGGACGATTATGATTCCGCAGGAACTCATCCGCAAAAAGCGTGACGGCGGCTCTTTGAGCGCCGACCAGATTGAATCCTTCATTGCCGGCTTGACGTCGGGCACCGTGACCGACGCGCAAACAGCTGCTTTTGCGATGGCAGTCTTTTTTAAGGGCATGACTCGCGATGAACGCGTAGCACTCACCCGCGCGATGACTCAGTCCGGAACTGTGCTCGCTTGGAATGATGTCCCGGGGCCGTTGCTCGACAAACATTCGACCGGGGGAATCGGCGACACGGTCAGCCTCATCCTTGCGCCCGCGATTGCGGCATGTGGCGGCTATGTGCCGATGATTTCGGGGCGTGGGCTCGGCCACACCGGCGGAACACTCGACAAGCTTGATTCTATTCCTGGTTATCGCTCACAGCCTGATCTCGCTTTGTTTCGCAAAACTGTGAAAGAAACCGGTGCGGCAATCATCGGACAAACAAGCGATCTCGCACCAGCGGATCGGAAGCTTTATGCCATCCGCGATGTGACGGCGACGGTTGAATCAATTCCGCTTATTACGGCATCCATTCTATCTAAAAAACTTGCTGCCGGTTTGAATGGTCTTGCTATGGATGTGAAAACGGGATCAGGCGCTTTCATGTCAACGCTTGAGGGCGCGCGTGATCTTGCGCGCAGCATTGCCGATGTGGCAACCGCTGCCGGACTACCAACAACCGCACTCATTACAGATATGGATGAGCCTTTGGCTGATGCCGCCGGTAATGCGGTGGAAGTTAACCTCGCGCTTGATCATCTAACAGGTAAGCGGATCAATCAAAGGCTACACGAGGTCACGCTTGCGCTGGGTATTGAAATGCTCCTCACGGGTCGTCTCGCGACGAGTATTGATGAGGCGCGCGCCAAACTTGAGAACGCGTTATCGTCAGGCGCGGCGGCTGAACATTTTGCAAAAATGGTTGCGGTGCTTGGGGGGCCAAGTGATCTATTGGAAAGGCCCCAACACCATTTACCGCAAGCCCGCATAATCAAACCCGTTCCTGCCGATAAAGACGGCTATGTTTCGCGCATCTCCACACGTGATCTGGGTATTGCCATCATCAGTTTGGGCGGCGGACGAACACGAGCCGGAGATTCAATCGATCATGCTGTTGGATTAACCGCTCTCGCAGCCGTGGGTGATTATCGTCAACGTGGTGAACCGCTTGCCTTTATTCATGCGCAAAATGAAAATGATTTCATTGCGGCTGAAAAGGCGATCAAAAAGTCTTATTCTCTTTCTGAATCGACGCCGCATAAGAGCGCGCTAATTCTTGAACGTATAACACCGGACCACGCATGAAAAAGACATTTCTTGTTGCCATGGGATCAGGCGATCCTGCGCCTTGGGTTAAAAGTTTCGACACGCTTCTTCCTGAATTTTCAATTGCAAAACTTGGCGATAAAATTGAACCTGGCGATGTTTCCCATGCGATGACATGGTATCATCCACCGGGGTCGCTCTCCGCATTCACATCGTTGAAAGCGATATTTTCTATGGGTGCGGGCGTCGATCATCTTTTCCGCGATTCCAACCTTCCGAATGTGCCAACCGCCCGCGTGGTTGATCCCGACCTCACCAAGCGGATGACGGAATATGTTGTTCTCCATGCGCTTTCGATTTTGAGACAGACGCGGCGTTATCGGGTTCAACAAACGCAAAATTTGTGGAGTGATGATAATCATCAACCCGCGGCGGGCGATGTGCGTATCGGTATCATGGGGATGGGTGTTCTCGGACAAGATGCGGCTGAAAAACTCTCACTTATCGGCTTTGATGTTGCCGGATGGAGTCGTAGTTCTAAGACTATACCAGGCTTGAAGACATTTTCGGGGAGCACAGAACTGCCAGCATTTCTTGCCCGCACTGATATTCTCATTGTCCTCTTGCCTTTGACACCGGATACGCGCGGCATCATCGACTCGCGCTTGCTTAAAGGGTTGGCGCGTGACGGTCGCGTGCCCGCTCCGTCACTCATCAATGCCGGTCGGGGTGGTTTGCAAAAGGAAAGTGATATTCTTGCGTGTCTTGACGATGGCACGCTGCATGAAGCTGTGCTCGACGTTTTTGAAACAGAGCCTTTGCCGACTTCGTCATTACTCTGGGCGCATCCGCGCGTAACAATCACGCCGCATAATGCGTCGGTGTCTGATCCCATGGCCATCAGCCGCATGATTGCTGATCAAGTACGCCGTGTCGAAAAAGGTGAGCCGCTACTTTATCAGGTGGATCAGAAGCGCGGCTATTAGAGGCGCTTGATGCTGGTAATCGGCCCTGCATTTTTGGCGGCAATGCGATCAACCGCCTCTCTCAGTGGTTCGCTTACAACAAGCATATGATGGCCACTCGCGTGGAGAAGCGTCTTGGCATCACGCATGATTCCGACATGACCTCTCCAGAAGATTAGATCTCCGCGCTTCAAGCCTGAGAGCGACGCGTCAACCGCCAAGGCATGGCCAAGCTGTTGTTCTTGCATATCGGAATCACGCGGCGCGGATTGACCGACGGCATCAAGCGCAATTTGCACAAGTCCCGAACAATCAAGCCCTAGACTTGTTTTACCGCCCCAATAATAGGGAATGCCGATAAAGCGCTCAGCAACGCTGACAAAATCATCTTCATAGTGATCGATCGGCACGAGATGATCGGCAAATAAACAATGTCCGCGATGCGTGAGCGCAAATTGATCCTTATGACCAATAATCGTCACGCGGCTGCCGAGCGATAACGCCGCCATCGGCGGCAATTTAATGCTTGGCCCGCCATAGAGAAAGCTACGTAAAACAGAAATACGATGCGTCGGCGTGGCTTCATCGAGTGTTAGAGCTTTTGCCGGCACAAAACCCACATAAGAATCGCGCTCAAGTTGCCCCCAACTCCAGCCCTCATCGTCACATTCATATTCGATAAAAATTTCGCCATGCACGGCTTCGGTATCAAGCGGCGCATCGGGATAAGGCTGCCGACGCATATCGGCGGCGCCGTCAAATACAATTTTTCTGACGCCCTCTATATAAAGGGGCGCTTCTATTTTACCTTTGAGATGAGCAGCCGCAAGATCGGGCCGCACAGGAGTTACGCGCCGATCAAATGTGCTCATACATTTTGCC
>CANGSG010000054.1 GCA_947456435.1 Hyphomicrobiales bacterium | reverse complement strand
TGCGCGTCGGTCTTGTTCAGGCTGCTTTAGGGGGAATCGTTGTCCTCACAACCTCGACAATTAATCGCTTGATGATTGTCGAGCTGGCCTTGCCTGCGCTCGTGCCTGGTTTACTCGTGACATGGCACTATGCGTTACAAATTCTGCGGCCCCGTTGGGGCTATGGATCAGATCAGGGTGCTCGGCGCACGCCATGGATCATCGGCGGCATGTTTGTGTTGGCACTGGGCGGCGCTTTGGCTTCTCTATCAGTGGGCCTCACGGCGTCATCAACACTACTCGGTTTAAGTGTTGCCTTTTTAGCGTTCACGCTGATCGGCATCGGCGTTGGTGCGGCGGGGACATCTTTGTTAATCTTTCTCGCCGGTCACGTCCAACGTGAGAAACGCGCAGCAGCAGCAACCATCGTCTGGATCATGATGATTGTTGGATTCATTTTGACATCTGCTTTTGTTGGACATTTTCTTGATCCCTTTACGCCGCTTCGCCTTGTTTCACTCGCGTCGGCGATTTGTGGTTTCGCATTTTTAATCTCGCTTCTTGCGCTTTATCGGCTTGAACCGGAGCAAAAACGTAAATCAACAACCGCTTCAACCGAGACCGTCGTGAAGCCGGCATTTCGCGAAGCCTTCTCGCATGTCTGGCGCATGGCGGAAGCCCGACGCTTCGCCATTTTCGTTTTCATTTCGATGCTTGCTTATAGCGCGCAGGATCTCATTCTTGAGCCTTTCGCGGCTTTACGTTTTGGATTGACGCCGGGGCAAACGGCATCTCTTTCCGGCATGCAAAATGGCGGCGTTTTGATCGGTATGATTTTAGTTGGCGTTCTGGCGACGATGTTTAATCGCAATCGCTTCATGGAGTTGCGCAATTGGGTCATGCTGGGATGTTTTGGATCTTCCCTCGCACTGATTGGCCTCGTCGTTGCCGCCCGTATGGGCCCGCCATGGCCTATTTCTGCATCAGTTTTTGCTTTGGGCTTTGCCAATGGTGTTTATGCTGTTGCGGCAATTGGATCGATGTTCACATCGGCGCGTGCGGAAGGGTCAGAGCATGAAGGCCTTCGCATGGGACTTTTTGGCGCGGCGCAAGCGGTCGCCTTCGGTTTGGGCGGTGTTGCCGGAACAGGCCTCTCCGATTTTTTCAGAATCTTCATGGACGCACCAGAAATTGCTTACGCGTCAGTGTTTGCCATTGAAGCTTTGTTATTCGTAATTGCCGCAGGACTTGCCACATCGATTGGTCGTCATGCCGCGCATTCAGAACATCAAAATCCGCTCGTTCTTGCAGCGGGCCATGAAATTGGCGTGGAGGGAAGTTGACATGACATCTCATCATCAAGGTCATTCGAATGTTTTCGATGTTGTGGTGATCGGCGGTGGTCCATCGGGCGCAACGGCTGCGGACGATCTCGCACGTGCTGGCCGAAAAGTCGCGCTGCTTGATCGCGCAGGTCGTATCAAACCCTGTGGAGGCGCAATTCCTCCGCGCCTCATTCGCGATTTTGCCATTCCGGATGACTTAATCGTTGCGCGTGTTAATTGCGCGCGCATCGTTTCGCCATCGGGTCGTCATGTCGATATGCCGGTTGAAGGCTCTTATGTTGGTATGGTTGACCGTGATCATTTTGATGAATGGCTGCGTGAACGCGCGGCATCATCGGGCGCGCATCGTATGACGGGAACCTATGAGCGTTTCGAGCGCGAGAGTGATGGCACACCACGCATCATTTACAAAGATGCCGATGGTCAAGAAACATCAATTCTTGCGCGCATGGTTATTGGTGCCGATGGTGCCTTGTCAAAAGTTGCGCGCGATACAATTCGCGGTGGCGATCGGATGCCTTACGTGTTCGCTTATCATGAGATTGTGAAAGCACCCGTGAATGATAATTCCGATTATGAACCGGCACGCTGCGACGTTTATTATCGTGGGACTCTATCGCCTGATTTCTATGCGTGGGTTTTTCCGCATGGCAATACTATGAGCATAGGCACGGGTAGCGCCAATAAAGGCTTCTCCTTGAAGGGTTCAGTTGCCGAATTGCGGCGTGATGCAGGATTTGCTGCGCTTGAAACCATTCGCAAGGAAGGTGCACCCATTCCGTTGAAGCCCTTGAAGCGGTGGGACAATGGACGTGATGTCCTTCTGGCTGGCGATGCGGCTGGAGTTGTTGCCCCCGCTTCGGGTGAGGGTATTTATTATGCGATGCTTGGCGGTCGTTTAGCAGCTGAAGCGGTTGAAGCTTGCCTTGTGACAAATGATGCGCGCGCTTTACAACTCGCGCGTAAGAAATTCATGAAAGATCATGGCCGAGTCTTTTTCATTCTCGGTATCATGCAACGTTTTTGGTATCGCACAGACGGCTTGCGTGAACGCTTCGTGTCGATGTGTGCCGACAAAGATGTGCAGCGTCTCACTTGGCAGTCTTATACAGAAAAGAAACTCGTTCGTGCCGATCCACTCGCGCATGTAAAGATCTTCTTCAAAGACATGGCGCATCTGTTGGGCCTCGTGAAACCAGCATGATCGATTTCGATCCCGGTTTTCTGACAGCGCTTGCTGGGTCTGCCGCGGCTTCGATTGTCGTGGCGGGGGCAGGCGGCTTCATGACTGATACCGGCCCTTGGTATCGTTCCATGAAATTTCCCACTTGGAAGCCACCGGATTGGGCCTTTGGCCCGATTTGGACGCTCGTTCTTGTCTGCGCGACTTTGGGTTCGGCGAAGGGCTTGCAAGCTGCGCCGGATGCCGAGACTTATTGGTTGTTTGTCGCGCTCTTGGGCCTCAATGCCGGGCTGAACATTCTTTGGAATGCGATATTTTTTGCCATGCGCCGTCCGGACTGGGCCCTCGTGGAAGTGATCATATTTTGGTTTTCCATTCTCGCGATCATGGTGGTTCTCGGTCGCCACGAGCCGACGGTCATTTTTTATTTTTTGCCCTATCTCTTGTGGGTCGCTGTCGCGAGCGTTCTCAATTGGCGGATCGTTGTTCTCAATGGCCCTTTTGGAGCCTTACAGCATGATTGAGGACTTTGTTTCGAGTGGCCATGCGGCCGATCTCATCCTCGTCGTTATGGCGATTGAAGCGGTCTTTTTAGGTTTTTTCCTTCGAAAAAGAGGTCTTTCGCGGTTGATTCCGGGCTTTTGGGCTGCTCTCTTGGCAGGGGGTGCCTTGGTTCTGGCTCTGCGTACCGCGCTGACCGGCGGGGGCGTGACCATCATCCTGTTGTGTATGGGCTTGAGTTTTGTTGCCCATCTTTTTGAGGTGGGCCTTAAGATTGTTTCCGCACGGACTAATCCGGACTATGAGGGGCGCGCGTAAGATGTTGTCGTCTGACACTCAGACCGACTGCAGGAAGGAAATCGCGTATGTCCAGGATTCTGATCATTTCGTCGCTTGCCGCCATGGTGATGGCAGCAACTCCGGCGCTCGCGGATGGCGACGCCGCCGCTGGCGAAAAAGTCTTCATCAAATGCAAAGCCTGCCACGAGAACGAGCAGGGCGTGAACAAGATTGGCCCAACGCTGAAGGGCGTTGTTGGCCGCAAGGGCGCCTCGGTCGAGGGCTATTCCTATTCGGACGGCGCGAAGGCCAAGGCAGCCGAAGGTCTCGTCTGGGACGAAGCCACGCTCGCCGCCTATCTCCCCGATCCGAAGGCCTATGTGCCGGGCACCAAAATGGCGTTCGCTGGTTTGAAAAACCCGCAGGAAGTGGCCGACGTCATCGCCTATCTCAAGACCAAGCCGTAATCGGTCTTTTTGAAATTTCGTCATGCGGCGCTTCGCTGAGGAGTGCCGTATGACCGATATCGAACAACGCAAACGCGATCATATTGAGATCGTGCTATCGGGCGCGGCTCGACACAGCGCCTCGGCCGGTTTTGAAGGCATCTCTTTCGAGCATAATGCTCTTCCCGAATTGTCTTTCGATGTGATCGATCTCTCGACGCGCTTTCTCGGCAAGACGCTCAAACTTCCTTTCCTCGCCTCTTCGATGACCGGTGGCCCGGCTGATTCCGATCGCATAAACCGTGCGATTGCGGAGGCAGCGGAACAATGCGGCTTTGCGATGGGCGTGGGTTCGCAACGCATCGCCCTTTCAGGCGGTAAGGCGCATGGGCTTGATCGGCATTTGCGTGACTATGCCCCGACGATTCCGATCTATGCCAATCTGGGCGCGGTACAGCTCGTCAATGGCATGGGCCTTGATCAGGCGCGGCGCGCGGTCGAGGAGATTGGCGCCGATGCGCTGATCCTGCATCTCAATCCGGTTCAGGAAGTTTTACAAAAAGACGGTGATCACGATTGGCGTGGTGTGACGAAAGCGATTGCGGACCTTGTTCCGAAACTTGCCGTGCCTGTGATTGTAAAAGAAGTCGGCTTTGGCATTTCGGTTGATGTTGCACGGCGCCTTCACGAATGCGGCATTGCCGCGATTGATGTCGCAGGGGTGGGCGGTACAAGTTGGGCTGCGGTTGAGGGTCGCCGTGCACCGGATCAACCGACACATGATCTTGGTGAACTCTTTCGCGATTGGGGTATCCCGACCGTTGAAGCCGTTGCCTCTTTACGCGCGCGGTTTCCCGATCTGCCTTTGATTGCGTCAGGCGGTGTGAGGCATGGGCTTGATGCCGCGAAAGCTATTCGCCTCGGCGCTGATCTTGTCGGCCAAGCCGCATCGTTGTTAGCGCCCGCGATGCAGGGGACCGAAGCGGTTATCGCGCATGTCGAGTTTTTTGCGCGCGCTTTGCGTTTGGCTTGCTTTGCGACAGGTTCGAAAGATTTACGCGCGTTGCGCAAGGCGCCGTTGCGATAGGTTTGTTTTTTCAAATCGTCATTGCGAGCGGGAGCGAAGCAATCCAGTTGATGGTTATCGGTGGAGCGTTATGATTCCGTGGCGCCTTATTCTGAAACTCTACCTGGATTGCTTCGTTCGTCGTTCAAAAAGGTCCACTGGACCTTTTTGTTTGCTTAGCAAAACACTCCTTACCGCTCGCAATGACGGTTTAGGGTTACTACGTCTCCCTCATCCTGAGCCGCCGCGAAGCGGCGAGTCGAAGGACGTTTTAATCGTATAGCGTGGTTCGAGACGCATCGCTCCCGCGATGCTCCTCACCATGAGGACTTTTTTTGTCATCTCTGGTATTTTAGCGATTAAATTCATCAAACAAAAAAAAGCCGGAGCTTTCGCTCCGGCTCAAGTCGCCTGGGTGGAACAACCGCTCAGGGATTAGGTTGGCGCAGCTCCTCATAGTCTTTGACCATGGCCGCACCATAAAGAGGTTTGTAGACGCCTTGGTGGCAGGTTGCGCAATTGACTTTCGCAACATCGCCCGAAGGTCCGAGCCGCTCTTTCGGGAAGACCGATTGGAGCGAACCGAGATAGGTTTCATTCACTTCGCTAACCATATGGATACCGTGCCATGCGGTTACACGTTGCGGACGGCTTTCAGCCCATGACGCGAATTGCCGTGAGTTGTGGCAATAGGTGCAGTTCACACCGAGCGCTGTGGAGAGATGCATCATCAGCGCGTAAGTGGTCTCTGTGTCATGGATCGACGCCTTTGACGTGCCTTCCGGAAGAGCCGTTGTGGCATCGACGCGGATATTGGCGCCCTTCGCTAAGAGAGGTGTGAAGGGATCATAGGTCAGAGATGTTGTGCCGACGACTTTCGATGCAAGATTTTGACCTTGACGGCTTGAAGCCATGCCACCGGCTTGCGGTGTGCCTTCATTCTTGAACCAGATATTCGCCGGAACCGGATTACCGCGATGGCAGGTGTAGCAGGTGACGCCTGTCTGCGCGACGTGCGGTGTCCACATCGTGTTGATGGCCCGTGTCATCTGCAACATGCGACGCGCGACCACTTTGGTGTAGAGACCATCATCCGCCATATTTTCAGGGTTATGGCAGTAGGTGCAGCCCTGTTCTGGGGAGACCCAATTCGTGATGGCGCCCATCAAGCGATTGAATTCTTCGACATCAAGATCGCCGAGCACTTGGACGTTCTGATAGTCTTTTGAATCTTTCACTTTCACGCCCGAGAGCTTGACCGGAGGATCAGCTTCGGGGGCGACATTGGCTTTCTGGAGCTTGGCTTCTGTGCGTGGATTATTGATTTCCACCATACCCAGACCACGCGGACCAATTTGGGTTGAGGCCATTGGCGGCCGTTCCCAAGAAAGCATCATCGCGATGGTGAGTAGAGTGCCCGCGATGATACCGATAAATGCGAGTGCGTATTTCATGTCGTCGCTCTCCCCTCACTGGCCTTTAAGCGCGGGATCGAGCACCGGTGCCCACATATCGAAGGCATAGTGCGGTGCAACCCCGTGTTTGACGGCCCAGAGATACCAATTGTCGACGACGGTGCCGGTGAGAAGAATGCCGATGCCACCTGCCAAGGGGCAGAGCACCGCAAACCACCACGCCCAGCGATGGATTGATTCCATCGTCGCGTTGAAACCCATCGTCCAGCGCCAGAACAAAGCCGCACGTTCCGAGGCGGTGCCACGGTCGATGATCTGTTCGATTTCGCGATCACCACCGAGATGGGAAACCGCAAGAATTGTTGCGCCATGCATCGCGAAGATCAGTGCTGATCCATAGAGGAACGCGATCGAGAGCATGTGGAAGGGGTTGTAGAAGAGATTGCCGTAGCGGATCGAAAACGCCGCCGTCCAATCAAGATGCGGGAAGATGCCGAAAGGCACGGCTTCCGAGAAATTGCCCATCAGCACAGGGCGGATAAAGCCCAGCACCAGATAGAGCCAGATCGCGGCGGCGAAAGCCCAAGCGACATGCGTGCCCATGCCGAGCGCGCGGGCGCGGCGATAGGTACGAACCCACCACAACAAAACGCTTGTTGTGAGGAAGAGACCGGCAATCAACCACCAGCCACCTTCACGCAAAGGCGGGAAGTGGAGACCATATTTCGCCGGCGGCGGTTCAAGCGAAAGCCAGAACAGCTGACGAATAAATTGCACCGGATCCCAATTCACCGATGCCCACATATTGAGGCCGATGATTTCGAACGCGATGAACCCGCAGACGAGCGAAATAGTGCCGAGCCATCCAAGATAGATCGGACCGATTTGAGCGTTCCCGATGAGACCCATAAGACGGCTTGTGAACGGCGTGCCTTGACGCTCGAACATACCCGTCTCGTTCATCGGCACACCCATATCGGCCGGGCCGTGAACCTGAACGCGGTTATAGAGATTTTGATATTGGATCATTGTGCTGTCTCCCCCGCTCAGCGCCAGATCGGAAGGTCAAGCCACCAGTTCCACCATTCTGGCCAACCGCGTGTCCAGAAAGGTCCACTGATGACAATACAGACCGCGCTCCAGAACACGGCGGCCAAAGCCAGGAAAAGACCCAAGCGATGGATGCCGAGTGTGCCGATCGAGTAACCGATCGTGTCGCGGAAAAATGTATCTTCGTGTTCAGGCGTTTTCACCGCTTCGCCTTTCGGCGGGTTTGTTGCGGAGAGCACCAGAGCGCCGTGCAAAGCGAGAGCGAGTGTCGTCGTGAAGAACAAGGACACCGCGATCATATGCGCGGGATTGTAATGGAAGTGCAGATATTGGTAGCCGACATTCGACACCCAATCGAGATGCGAAATGATCCCGTAAGGAAAGCCATGTCCCCATGCCCCAAGAAGTACAGGGCGGATGACCACCAATGTCACGTAAGCGAAAATGGCGAAGCCGAACGCGACAGGTACATGATACCCCATGCCGAGTTTGCGGCAGATTTCGATCTCACGCAGCATCCAGGAAACAAAAGCGCCAATCGCACAGATCGTAATGATCTGCCAGAAGCCGCCTTCTTTCAAAGGTGCCAGACCAAGACCATATTTAAGATCTGGCGGAGCAATATTGATCTGCCAGATATTCCATGTGGGACCTTGTGAGGCCGCATAAATTATCAATGCGGTTCCGAGAGTTGCGAAAAACATTGTCGCAACACCAAACAAACCGACATAAAAGGGACCTACCCAAAAATCGAACAGGTCACCACCGATCAAGGTACCGCCGCGGACGCGATACTTTTTTTCGAAGCTGAGCATTGCCATCCCGGAATCTCCGTCTCGGCCGTGGCCGTTGCGATGGGAAGAAAAAATAAGTGAGGTGAGTAGTGGACGGAACGGACGCTCAATGCGTGCCATCCCGTCCACGATTGTGAGAAAGGACTGGGGTTAGCCAATCATCTCGGTCACAGCCACATCCAAAGCTGCAGCCTTCTTGCCTTCGATCCAATTGTACTTGGCCGTCGAAAGAAGGATGAAGTGAATGAGGAGCGCAAGAACAGCCAGCCACACGGTAAGTGCGACAAGCGTTCTGCGGGGGTCGAACATCAGCCAAATGCGCCACATGTTAGAATCCTCCCGTCAGAACCAAGGCCGCCACTGCCAAACGAGGAAGTGGGCGATAATCGCCACAACCACGTAAGCAATGGTGCTGGACATGAACATGCTATGGTATTCCTTGGCTTCCGCCTCGGAAAGTCCGCTCGAATTGAGCGGGCTCTTGTGATCAGCCATATCGGAAACTCCGGCTGAGGGCCCATTGCTGGAACCCGTTACCGCGACAACCCTCGCGGCGCAGGCCACCATGGACTCCTTGCGGACTCTTCCGGTGGATATTCATCTTTGCCTTACGACAAAGACGAATGGAGGAACGTTCACCTCACATGAAGGCGAACGGAATCGAATTCAGCGTCGCGATGCGGGCGACCTTGAAGATGGATTTGCCATCATCACGCGCACTGACTGACCAACGTGATGCGCGCGGCATCAAACGCGAGAAAGCGACAGCGACGAGAAAGATTGGATAAACGGCATAAAACACGAGATTATATTCAAGCCGTGTCTGGTTCTTGTCGGTTCTGGTCATCGACATGATCAGGCTCCTTCCTGTCTCACGAGAAATTGGGATTGAGGTGCGAATGAGCGAGCCATTAGGCGAACTCCTTCCGCGCTTTATGAACATCTTCGATGCCGACACGTCCGCTTTGGCCCTTGCGGGCGAGACGTTCGGCACCATCACGCAATCTCTTTGCGGCTGAGATGCGAATAAGGACGGGTTCTTTTTCAACGATCGCTTCGAGCGCTTGATGCGCATCGTCATCCCAAACGAGATCGTCGCGATCTTTCACGAGCGTGGCTTCGACACGATCCATATCCGTGCCGAGCGGCAGAATATTGAAGAGCGCATTAAAGAGCGCGTTACAGATTTCTTGGATGAGATAAGTCGCGCCCGAATAGCCCATGAAAGGCGTACCAGTATGGCGGCGAATGATCGCGCCGGGGAATGACGCCGGAATATAGACACCGCGTCCGCCCGCTTCGGCGAGATACATGTTTTCATTGTAACTGCCGAAGATAATGAGCGGTGCTTTCTCTTTCACAAGCTGCCGGATCGCTTCATTGTCAGTCTTACCACCCGCTTTACGCGGAACGGCAAAGGCGCAGGGCAGGCCCATTTCATCTTCGAGGAAATGTTTCAATCCGCGCGTATATGTTTCATTCGCTACAACCGCGAAACTTGCCGTGCCGAAGAAATCCTGCGTCACAGAACGCCACAAATCCCAAAGCGGTTTGATGGTTGTATGTTTTTCGCGCTCAATAAAGGGTTCGGGATCAAGACCAAGAATTTCGCCTAAAGCGCGCAAGAATTTTGTTGTCGAATGAAGACCAATCGGCGCTTGCAACCATGGCCGATCAAGCTTTTCGCAAAGCTTTGAACCGAATTCACGATAGAGATTGATATTCGCTTCGGCGTTGGTGAGCTTCTGCACATCGGCAAGATGGCTACCGAGTGGGAAAGTCATATTCACTTCTGCGCCGATACCTTCAACGAGGCGGCGGATTTCAGCCAGATCTGAGGGCGAATTGAATGTGCCGTAAATCGTGCCAATCAAATTGACGCGGGGCTTTTCACCTTCTTTACGCTTAGGCGCTGGCGGAACAATTTTTTTCTTCGCGCCGAATTCTGTCCAAAGCCACACAAGGGCGCGATCCGCACTTTGCCATTGATCTTCATCGATGGTGCGTGGGAGAAACCGTTGAATGCCTGTGCCTTGCGGTGTCACACCGCCGCCAATCATCTCAGCGATAGAGCCGGTAACAACAACGCTTGGTAAACCGGGATCAAGTGTCTTATGCGCACGCTTCATCGCGGCTTCGGTGCCGTGTTGACCGAGTTCTTCTTCGCCAAGTCCCGTCACAACGATCGGCAATTCATGCGGCGGCAAAGCATCGGTGTAATGCAAGACCGATGTTACAGGCAGATTTTCGCAGCCCACGGGGCCGTCAATGATCACCTGTAAGCCTTTGATGGCGGTGAAGACATAGACGGAGCCCCAATAGCCCCCTGCACGATCATGATCGAGAACAAGCATTAGCAGGTCCCTCTCATTGAGCGTGAATAGTGGTGACGAGTCGTCATGTCGCTGTCGACTCCTCGGCTTTGGCGCGTGCGGCAAGCATGGCCTGATATTTCGCGCGGAATTCCGGATGATCGCGTGGCACATCTTCCCAGACGCCCGCATTCGGTCCGCGACCAACGCCATCGAAGAATTCACTCATCGCATCAAAGCGCGCTTTATTGCCGATGGCACCGTTGATCACATCAGCAAGAGACCCTGCACCCGCAGGGCCCATCAAAGGCCGCGCCGATATAAGATTCGTAAAATAAAGCGAAGGGATTGAAAGCTCTTTGGCCTTCTGCACTACGGGTGTTGTACCGATAGCGAGATCCGGCTTGAAATGCAGAACCGCAGCCACATCATCTTCAAGCGACGCGCGATAATTGATGGCGACGCCGCGTGATTCAAGCCAATGACGATCAGCATCTGACCATTGTGTTTTCGGGCACGCGGTGCCGACATAGGGAACCTCTGCACCGCTCTCAACAAGGAGTCGTGCAACAAGTAATTCCGAGCCTTCATAGCCAGAGACTGTAATGCGGCCTTTAATTGGTTTTGCTGAAAGTGCGCCGCGAATGGCCGGAAGAATCGCATTTTGAGCCGCAGCAATTTTTTCAGATGAAACGCCGGCTGCTTGACCAATAGCCGCAAGCCATTCTGCAGTACCATCATGACCGACTGGCGCTGAGCCAACAACTTTACGGCCTGCCGATTCAAATTCACGAATTGACGCTGTATAAAATGGATGGATTGCGGCCACTGCCGCACAATCGAAGGCGGCAAAAAGTTCGCGCCATTCACGAACGGGCACGACGGGACCAACACCGAGACCCATGGGCTCCAGCATACGACCGATGACAACCGGATCGGCGGGGAACATTTCGCCGATGAGTGTCACGGTGGGAAGTTTTGCATTGCCTGTGCGGGGAGCGGAGACTGGGCCTTGACGAATTTCATTCGCAGCATATTTCAGCATCGCGCCGGAGAGAATGTCCTTGGCTTCCGCATGTGTGGGGACGCCAAAACCTGGCACATCAATGCCAATGATACGCACACCATTGATCTCTTTGGGCAGAAGCTGCAGCGGAACGCCCGAGGCTGTTGGCACGCAAAGATTGGTGATGACGATCGTATCGTATTGTTCAGGATCGGCGAGTTTGAACACCGCATCGCGGATGTCCTCAAACAGCTTGCCGGTCACGAGTGTTTCCGAATTGAATGGTACATAGCCGACACTGCGACGCGCGCCATAGAAATGCGATGTGAAGGTC
>CANGSG010000053.1 GCA_947456435.1 Hyphomicrobiales bacterium | reverse complement strand
CATCATTCTCGGTGATGATTTTAATCCCGCTCGCAATAATGGCGTCATGCAAGCCCGCACGCAGATCATGATCAAAGCGCGGCAAGACGCGCTCACGCCGCGTAATCAATGTGACATGCACACCCAAGCGGTGAAGCAAGCACGCAAACTCAACGCCGATATAGCCCGCCCCGACAATTGCAACGGTTTTTGGCAAAGAGTCCCATTCGAAAAACATATTCGACTCTTCGGCCAAACCAATGCCGGGCGTGGCATCGGGGAATGAGGGCGCACCGCCAGTCGCAACCAATATATAACGCGCGCGAATGACACGCCCATCAGCCAGCTGAACCTCGTGCGGCGCTTTAAGCGTGGCGCGCTGCGACACAATCTCGACGCCATTTTTTTCTAATGTTTGACGATAGAGCCCTTCAAGCCGCGCGATCTCTTTGTCTTTGGCGGCTTTGAGTTTGGCAAAATCAAACCGTGCATCCTCGATCGACCACCCAAAGCCCGACGCGTCTTCAATGTCGTCCGCAAAGCGGCTGGCTTGCACATATAATTTTTTCGGCACGCAGCCGCGGATAACACAGGTGCCGCCCATGCGATATTCTTCCGCGAGCATCACTTTCGCGCCGAAGGAGGCGGCAATGCGCGCGGCGCGCACGCCACCGGAGCCGCCACCGATCACGAAAAGATCAACATCGAAAGACGACATCAGCGTGCTCCGTTACTTTGTTAAGGGCGTTTGATCACACGTACGCCGGTATGCGTGGCCAAAATCGCACGCTCCGCCATACCGATAAACAAACCATGCTCTACAAGCCCCGTCACATGATCAAGCGCTTCGGCTAAACGCGCGGGATTGACGATCGCGCCCAAATGCGCATCGAGAACAAGATTCCCGCCATCGGTTTTGAGTGGTGTGCCGTCCGCTTTTATACGCAACCTTAGTTCACCCTTGCATCCCGCTTGTTCTATGACGCGCGCGAGACGTTGGCGCGTGGTCTCGAGCCCGAAGGGAACAACCTCAAGCGGCAAAGGGAATTTGCCAAGAACCGCGACTTCTTTTGTTTCATCCGCAATGACAACGAAACGCTTGGCCGCAAGCTCAACAATCTTTTCACGCAGATGCGCGGCGCCGCCACCTTTGATCAAGTTCAGATGCGCATCGAGTTCATCCGCACCGTCAATGGCGAGATCAAGCTCGGGTGTCTCATCAAGCGTTGTCAAAGGAATGCCGAGGCTCTCAGCCTGCACGCGGGTTGCCTCGGACGTGGGAACGGCAATCAGCTTCAACCCCTCGCGTGTCATGCGTGCGGCCAGAAGATCAACAAAGATCTTCGCAGTCGATCCCGTGCCAAGCCCCAGCCGCATACCGCTCTCGACCAAAGTAAGCGCTTCGGCGGCGGCAGCTTTTTTCAACTCATCCATGGACATCGGCAGACCTCATCAATAACGCAAACATTTATACGTCTCTCGGTCTTCCTTGTCGCAATCAGCACGAAAAGCCAAGGCCCTTTGAATCGAAGTCCTGAAAACTGGCGCTGCGTCCCGCCCGGCTTTACGGCGAGGAATTGACGAGCGGACAATTTTCCCTCAAGCCTCGGCGCATGACTCGCCCTATGCTTGTTTTCGATCTCGACGGCACGCTTGCCCATACCGCGCCCGATATTCTGGGGACGCTCGACCATATTCTTAAGCGCGAAGGCCTCCCCGCGCTTCCGCACGAGGAGGCGATTGGTCTTGCAGGCGCCGGTGCGCGGGCGCTTTTGAAACGCGCTTTTGCCGCTTCTAACACACCCTTGCCCGAAACGCGGCTTGATCTTCTTTTCGAGGACTATCTCGCACATTACGAAACCCGCATCGCGGACGACTCACATCTGTTTCCCGGCGCTGAGAACGCTCTCAAGACGCTAGCAACGGCTGGCCATCGCCTTGCGGTATGCACGAACAAGACCGAACGTTTAGCCGTGCTTCTTTTAGAAAACCTTGGCGTTGCGGACCACTTCCAAGCGATTTGTGGTCGCGACAGTTTTCCCTATCAAAAACCTGATGCGCGGCATCTCACCTCGACCATCGAAAAGGCAGGCGGGCTTCTGCATCACGCGATTATGATTGGCGATACGGCGACCGATATCGATACCGCGCGCAATGCGAAGCTCCCTGTGATTGGCGTACGGTTTGGGTATAGCAGCACCCCGATTGATAGGCTCGCACCCGATGTGCTGATTGATCATTTCGACGACTTGCACGCGGCGGTTACGCGTCTCTCACAAACCGCCACGCGCTAGAGTCTAACCGAGATTAATTGGTTGTTGTCGTCGTGCCGTGCTGATGCTTTTCAGCCGGATTAGCGCCGACTGCTTCGACCTTAAATTCAATATCGGCCGAACCGGCTTTCTCGAAAATGATCTTGCCCTTGACCATCGTCCCTTCAACGAACGGTTGCGACAGACCCATCATCATGATGTGGAAAGAGCCGGGCTTCAATTCAACCGTTTCGCCGGCGGGAATAGGCAGACCATCTTTCAATGGCCGCATGCTCATCACGCCGTTCTCGGTTTTCATTTCATGAATTTCGATACGCGCGATAGTTTCAACGGTAACAGCGACAAGACGATCATCAGCTGTTCCGGTATTTGTGATTTTTAAAAAACCCCCTGCAACGTCAGCGCCCTTGGGCGTTGCTCGCGTCCAAGGATGCCCGATTTCAAGAGACCCGAGTTTGAAGCCGTGCGCCAAAACAAATGTCGGGACAAAAAGAAGCGAGAGAAGCGCAACAACGCGCGTGATCGATAGAGATCGCATAGAGATAGACCTTTAATGGTTTGATTGATGTAACGACTCAGAATGGTCAATCAAGCCACGAATGGCGGCGCACGCGGCGTTCCTTTTGCCGAAAGAGGAAAGCCCTCTTGCGTTTCGAAAATAGGAAGAATTTTTGAGACGACTTCGAAATTCGTTGGCGCAATGAAAGCCGCACCGCTCGGCGCCAAAACTGCGAGAGGCGCAAAGCCCATAACGCAACAAGAAAAATCCTTGTCAGGCCCATGGGGATACGGCGTTAGCGGCGTTGACGCGCTTTCATTGTCGACAGCGCAGAAAATCGTGTGAAGCGGATCAAGGGACGCACCGTTGCTATGACCGCTATGCGCCGCCGAAAAGATTGAGGCGAAGAATAACAGATAGGCCAGGACAAAGCCTACGACCCGGCGCGCCCCACGGGGTTTGCCATTCAGCACCGCTCCCAGTCGATTTGCGCGCTTAAGCATGAGAGTGTTGATAGCCGGAAATTCAAGCCCAGCAAAGATCGGTTCTATAAAAAAGAGAAAGGGCCGGAGAGCCCGCTCTTAAACCTCGGGAACAATAACATCCGTAAACCGGATACCGAGCGTCTCGCCCATAATGACAATTTCGCCGCGCGCCAGAGGCACGCCATTGACCAATATCCGCAAGTGTTCGCCCGCAACCGTATCAAGCTCGACAACAGAACCGACATTCAACTTCAAAAGGTCGCGGATGGTGATGAAGGTCGACCCCACTTCAACAGTAAGTTTGGTATCGACATTCTCGATTTTTTTGAACTGGGCCCCTAAGGTATCCGTTTCTAACGCGCCCGCCTTACCCTCATCGGACATAGCCAACTCCTAAACTACACAACATCCCTACGCTTTGGAACGGGTCTAACCGATCATGCTTAGCATCGGATTAACAAAAGAGACCTGTTCACCGGGGGTAACCCTGCCACAAAAAGCCCCCGCTTGAACCCTGCTTCGATCCCAACACAAACGCGCCCTCTCGGCTCGAAACTCAATTTTTGCGGGCAAAGCGCCCTGGCTTTATCACCCATCGGCCTAAATTCGCCCGTGTATGAGCGTCAAAGATAGGCCCGATGAGCCTATCCTTTTGAAAAAATCTGAATAAACTCACCTTCCGGAAACGCTGTTTTAGGTCCAAAAAACATCCACCCTGCGAGGAGCCCTACGATGAGCAAAAAACAGAAACGCACTGGCTATCCCCTGAATTCCACGCGCCGCGCGGCAGCTCCCGCTGAAGCCCCGGCGACGGCGCAAGACACCCATAGCTCTGCGGCCGACCATCATGCCGATGATCATAAAGATGGTCACCATGGCGATCATCATGGCGGCGATCACCACAAAGATGATCATTCCCAAAACTGATAATTAATACCTCAGAGAAACCAAAATGATGGTCGATACCCTCGGCCATCATTTTTTATTTTTTGACGGGCATTGCGGTAAAGGATCACTGCGTCATTTAGACCCGTCCGCTTCATTCAGTTGTCCAATCCGGTTGACGCTCTCACGCGTAACTCTACCTCTCCCCCCCGAAAAGGATTGATGACGATGAAAAATTTGTCTTTAGCGGCTTTATTGGTTTTGGGCCTTGCTTCACCTGCTTTGGCGAATCATTGCCCGATGGATATGAAAAAAATCGAAGCCGCCATGAAAACAACGATGGCGGATGACGCGACCAAAAAGAAGGTCATGGAGCTCTATAACAAGGGCAAAACCGAGCACGAGGCCGGCGATCATGCCGCTTCGGTGAAGGATCTTGGCGAAGCGATGAAGCTTCTCGGAATCTAATTCTCATAAGACAAGCCATCAAGAAAAGGAGGGCGGCATGCCAGCACACGTGCCTTTCTCTTTAATGCATCGGATTTCAAAACAGCCATGATCAAAGTCTATTATGATGGTAAATGCGGTCTTTGCCGGCGTGAGATCGGCCATTATCAAAAGATCGCTCTGCCCGGCCGTTTTCATTGGGTCGATATTACCGAAGACAAGCAAGAGCTCGACAAAGTCGGATTAACATTCGATGTCGCTCTGCGCCGTCTTCATGCCCAAGACTTAGAGGACAGGATCCATAAAGGCGTGGATGCTTTTATTTTGATTTGGAAACATCTACCGCGCTGGCACTATCTCGCGCCCTTAATGTCATTGCCTGTGATTAAACCAATCGCTGATTTCGCTTATGATCATTTTGCTGATTGGCGTATCAACAGACTTCACGCGCAACGCTGCGCGATCGAACCTCAGGCGCCGCAATCCTAATTCGGATATTAGCCTTTTGTCTGCTCATGAGGGAATTTATATTCAACCTCTGCAAAACTATCAGCTGCAAAAGTATAAAACCATTTTAGCGGGCTTGTAGCGAGAGGAACGCCATGCAGCGCGTTGCTTGGTATGAAGAGGGCAACGCCGGGTGCAAGACGATAGGAATCTCCGTCGATCATAACATCGCCTTCACCTTCTAGCCCGAAATAAACTTCTGAATGCTCATGGGAATGCAGCGCAAACGTGTCACCTGCGGCCATCATGGCCACACCACAAACAATATTGTCCGTATCGGTATTTGGTGCTGATATCAGCGTCCTGTAACGGATTGTTCCTCGCGATTGATCGTCCCATGTCTCATCTTGTTGGGCGCTGAAATCAATTCTCGAAATCATAGACACGATTGAAACTCCAATTGATGCGAGGCTGATATTTTGAGTTCAGCGACCTCATTAACTGAACCGTATAGCAAGGATACTGATCGTATAGGTGGAGTTGAGGCCTTGGCGAAAAAGCCTCAGCAATCCACACCCTCTAGCCGAATAAGTTGAAACTCAAACGATAAAATATCTGGTGCTGCCGGAGAGGATTGAACTCTCGACCTCTCCCTTACCAATAAACAGGATTCCGACAAATTATTATTTATAAACAATGGGTTACATAAAGTAGCATGCTTTTGAGTAGCATGCCTTTAGTTAAACAGCGAATAGCTGAATTGTATCAATGGGTTGGTTAGGTCTTTGGCCTCGCGTGATGAACGCTGCAAGGGAGAGGTTAGCTCTGCGTTTTATGCACGGCTTGTCACGCGGCGGTGCGTGTCCCAAGCATATATCAACTCAAATTCTTGACATCGCGGGCCACGATCAAGCTCAGTTTGCTGCCTTTCGCTCAGACTCGGTTCCTTGTTGGCAACGGCCGATGTTCTTGCGATATAGTGTGAGCAAAGATGCATGACATTACCAAATCGTAACGGTCTCTACAGAATTTAGCCTTTTGGAAATATTCAATCGGCTTTACCATGACGGCTACTGCATTGGATTATCATGATGGATTGGCTTACACGAGGAATTTTCATTTTTCTGCTGACGTCAAGTATGATGAGTTCAGCGGACGCTCACCCGCATATATGGATTACCAACTCTGAGACAATTCTCTTCACGGCCGACGGAAAGCTATCAGGGATACAACACCAATGGGCTTTTGATGAGTCCTATTCAGAGTATGCAGTACAGGGACTCGAGCGTGACAAGGACGGTCGCATCGGTAAAGAAATTCTTGCGCCTCTTGCAAAATCAAACACGAATGACCTCGCCGAGTTTCAATATTTCACGAAAGCCAAGAGCGATGGTAAGCCGCTCACATTTGGTGAGCCGAAGGATTATAGCCTCGAGTTTGACGGCGGCTTACTCATATACAAATTCACTCTTCCTTTGAAGGAGCCGATTAAGCCGGGACATATTAATATTTTTGAGATAACCGATCCATCCTACTATATCGCTTTTGTCTCGGCTAACAAAGCCGCTAACTCAACCGACAGCAATGGTGGGCAAGCATGTAGCATTATTGCAAAGCGTCCACCAGAAGATCCACAGCCGACTGGACAATCATTAAACGAGTCTATGTTCAATGATTTGAACACAAATGGATCTTACGGTATCCAATTCGCTATTCGCATCATCGTCGCTTGTTAGGAATAACTCATGTCGGCTCACCATAGTCTCCCGATGACGGCACGAACACGGCTTTTAGCTTTAGCAATCGGACTTCTAGCGATCACAATAATCTTCATCTTAGGTTTAGGGCTTGGTGAATGGATCACAACGCAGACGCCACTTGTATCAAAAAATCCCTTCAGCGTTGGCATTAGTGAAGGCGGGAGTCCGACGAATGGATTTGCCGTCTTCATTCTCAATATCCAATCCCGCTTCTCCGAGGCTATGACCACAAGCCTTTCGCTTTTTAAGCAGGACAATTCGGGCCTTCTGTCCTTTATTGGAATTGGCTTTGCTTATGGCATTTTTCATGCCGCAGGGCCGGGGCATGGCAAAGCGGTCATTGCTGCTTACGCGTTCTCCCGCGAGAAAGCCGTCGGAAGGACGATTGCTATGGCAACCGCTGCCGCCGCGCTTCAAACTTTGGTAGCGATTACACTCGTCACATTACTATCGCTAATTATCCGCGTGACTGCCCCTACAATGCGCAACACAACTCAGATCGTGGAAATGATAAGCTATCTTGCAATCGCCATTGTTGGCCTTGCGCTTTTATGGGAAAAGGCGTCAGGGCTGGCATTCGTGATTGGTGGAGCGGGACACAACGCCGATCACGACGACGATCATATTCATCATCACGATCATCATCATGATCACACACATCATCGCCATGATCATAACGCTCATCATGGTCACACCCACGCGCCTATCTCGCCACGGAGCGCTGGACTAAAGGGTATGATGTCAGCCGTTGTAGCAGCGGGCATTCGTCCCTGCTCAGGCTCAATTCTAATTCTCGTATTTGCACTCTCACAGAATCTTTATGGTATCGGTATTTTGGCTGCTGTTGCTATTGGTATTGGCACCGCAATCACGACGAGCGGATTGGCTGTGTTCGCCATTTTAGCGAAAGTAGCTGCCCAAAAGATCGTTAAAGCCCATTCAAACGAAAAGGCGATATTGGTGGTAAACGGACTTGAAGTACTCGCCGCTGCATTCGTTTTTGCTTTAGGTGCGAGCCTTATCATCGCAATCTTCACTGGTGCTGGGATAACTGGCTAGATAAGAATCAGACCCGGTCGCAAAAAGCCCCGCATAAACAGGGCTTGTCGTAATCTCATGAAAAATCAAATGGTGCTGCCGGAGAGGATTGAACTCTCGACCTCTCCCTTACCAAGGGAGTGCTCTACCACTGAGCTACGGCAGCGTTGGGCCTCAAAACACGTGACCCTTATGAGCGGATCGATGAGAGATCGCCGCTCAGGAAGCGGCGCGGGTATGCCATAAGGGGTGGAGAGTGGCAAGCCGCAGCGCCGAAGCCTCCGGTGATGAACCCCGCCATTGCCGCTATGAAGGCCCCTTAAGCTCGTCTGAGCCGCCCGCTTCTGGGCTTGCCAAGTCGCGGGCAATCGGCGATGAGGCATCATCCGATGCAGCCTTCACGGTTATTGAAATGGTTTAGGCTGTTTCCTTCAATTTTTCGTCAGTTTTCTGATTTCACATGCAAAATGACGCTCAAAAATTGCGATTTGAAGCCGCCGCTGCGGCTTTACGTGAAAATTTGAAGCGCCGGAAAGCTCAAACCCGTGGTCGGGCTGAACAGGAGCCGAACACGGAGCGGGGCGCGGCTACCGCCCCAGTCGGCCATGAAAACGCCACCGCCCCGCGCGATACGCAGTAAAGAGCATCGAAAAGAGACCATGGACCGTATCAAGATCACCGGCGGCCGTCCGCTTGAAGGCATTATCCCCATCTCGGGCGCGAAAAATGCCGCCCTCCCCTTGATGATCGCGAGCATTCTCACGCGTGAGACGCTGACGCTGCATAATGTGCCGCGCCTCTCCGATGTGCGGCTGCTTATGCGTATCCTCGGCAATCACGGCGTCGATGCTGCCATTAGCGGCAAGCGTCTCGGCCAATCGGAAGAGAGCGGCGAAACGATTACACTTTCCGCGCGCGACATTGTTGATACGACCGCGCCTTATGAACTCGTCTCGCGGATGCGCGCAAGTTTCTGGGTCATCGCACCGATGCTGGCCCGTATGGGTGAAGCGCGCGTCTCGCTGCCCGGCGGTTGCGCCATCGGTACAAGACCTGTCGATCTTCTCTTGATGGCGCTTGAAAAACTCGGCTCTGAAATTGAAATCGATTCCGGTTATGTCATCGCAAAAGCCCCGAAAGGCTTGAAAGGTGGCATGATCGATTTTCCAAAAGTCACAGTGGGCGGCACCCATGTCGCGTTGATGGCGGCAAGCCTCGCTGATGGGACCACGATCATCAACAACGCTGCGCGCGAGCCTGAAATTACTGATCTCGCTGAATGCCTCATTAAAATGGGCGCGAAGATTGAAGGCGCTGGCACATCGCAAATTGTTATTGAAGGCGTCGCACGGCTTGATGGCGCGCATCACGCCGTTCTGCCTGACAGGATTGAAACCGGAACTTATGCCATCGCGGTGGCGATGACCGGCGGCAATGTTTTGCTTGAAGGCGCGCGCGCCGATTTGTTGCAAAACGCGCTTGATCATCTTGAAAAAGCGGGCGCGACGATCAGCGTTGAACCAACAGGGCTTCGTGTGTCGCGCGCGCCAGGATTGCTCGCGCCTGTCGATATTACAACCGAACCCTTCCCCGGATTCCCCACCGATCTTCAAGCGCAATTCATGGCGCTGATGACGCGCGCGAGTGGACCATCACGCATTCATGAAACGATTTTCGAAAACCGCTTCATGCATGTGCAAGAGCTGGCGCGGCTTGGCGCGCAAATCAAACTCGAAGGCGATGTGGCGATTGTCAAAGGTCAAAGCCGCTTGAAAGGCGCGCCTGTTATGGCGACCGATCTGCGCGCCTCTGTGTCCTTGATTGTTGCCGCGCTCGTGGCCGAAGGCACAACCACCGTCAACCGCGTCTATCATCTCGACCGCGGTTTCGAAGCCCTCGAGAAAAAGCTCGGCCGCTGTGGCGCTGATATCGAGCGGATATCCGGCGAAGGCTGATACGGTCCGCTCCGATTTGCAGCCCGGACCAAGGCGTGATTTATGAGCGCAATCGGGGTGCCCGGGCCTGACTATCCCGGCGAGGAGTAGATTTACCGATGAAAATGGCCGCTTTGGACGCTGAAGATCTGCTCGTCCTCTCGACATTGCTCGAGGGCGCGCTGTTTCTCGTGTCCGACATGACCTATCAAGCCCGCGAGCAGCGTTTCGTCACGGTGCTGACGCGCAAGGACGATCCGTCAAAGGCGCCCGCCATCGCTGCGGGTCTCCATTTCAACCGCGTGACAAAAGTGAAAACAATCGGACTGCCTGAACGGTCATCTAAAGCCGCCCTCCCATTGATCGGCCTTATGTTCAATCCCAGTGATGCGCCTTCGGGCGATGTCATTCTGGCGTTTGAGGGTGATATCGCTATCAAGCTGACAGTGGAGTGCCTCGAAGTGGCGCTCTCGGATCTTCCGACCAAGATGTGAAAGGCTGATATCGTGGTTAAACGGCTCGTCTCATCCGATCCTTCTTTCGAGACATCTTTCACGGCGCTTCTCGCAACCAAACGCGAAGTGTCAGAAGATGTCGATCAAACGGTGGCCGCAATTATTGCCGATGTGCTGGCGCGTGGTGATGACGCGTTGATCGATTACACAAAGCGCTTCGATCAGTTTGATCCGGCAACGAAACCCTTGCGCGTAAGCACGGGTGACATCAAAGCTGCTGAACAGGCCTGTTCGCAAGACGCGCTTAAAGCTCTGAACGTCGCGCATGATCGGATCACTTCACATCACGCGCGGCAGATTCCAAAAGATGATCGCTACACAGACTCATTGGGCGTTACGCTCGGCCATCGCTGGACGGCTATTGAAGCGGTCGGTCTCTATGTGCCTGGTGGTACGGCGAGCTATCCTTCATCTGTCTTAATGAATGCGGTACCGGCGCGCGTGGCCGGTGTGCCGCGCATTGTTATGGTCGTTCCTGCGCCAAAGGGCGACATCAATCCGCTCGTTTTGGCTGCCGCTCATCTTGCGGGCGTTCATGAAATCTATCGCATTGGCGGTGCGCAAGCGGTTGCCGCTTTGGCGCATGGCACAGCGATGATCAAACCGGTTGCAAAAATTGTTGGTCCCGGCAACGCCTATGTAGCCGCTGCCAAGCGTCGTGTCTTTGGCACCGTTGGTATTGACATGATTGCCGGTCCCTCTGAAGTTGTCATCATGGCCGATGATACAGCGAACCCTGATTGGATTGCCGCCGATCTTCTTGCACAAGCCGAACATGATGTGGCGGCGCAATCGATTTTAATTACATCGTCATCCAAACTTGCGACATCGGTCGAATCGGCGGTTGGGCGTCAACTCAATTCGCTCGCGCGGGCCGAGATTGCACGCCGCAGTTGGAATGATCACGGCGCGATCATTGAAGTTAAATCACTTCAAGAGTCGATTCCGCTTGTTGATCGCTTGGCACCCGAACATCTTGAAATCGAAGCCGATGACGCTGAAAAGCTCGCCACATCGGTGCGCAATGCTGGCGCTATTTTTCTTGGCGCGCATACGCCAGAAGCCATCGGCGATTATGTCGGCGGCTCCAACCACGTTTTGCCAACCGCGCGTTCAGCGCGATTCTCATCTGGCCTTGGCGTACCTGATTTTATGAAGCGAACTTCGATTCTCTCGTGCACGCCTGAGTCTTTGCGGGCGCTCGCGCCTTCGGCAATTGCCCTTGCCGAGAGTGAAGGCTTGGGCGCTCATGCGCGCTCTGTCGCTATTCGACTGAATCTGGAATAAAGGCGGGTCATGAGTCAGGATCCGAGACAACGCCTCGTTTCTGTGACGCTTGATGAAGCATCGATTGGTCGCGCGGGTACCGAACAAGAGCATGAACGCGCCATTGCGATTTATGATCTCGTTGAATCAAATCAATTTGTGATTCCCGATCATGACGGCGGGCCCTATTCGCTCACGGTCAGTCTGATCACCAATAAACTCGCGCTTGAAATACGCGATAATGGCGGCGCACCGGT
>CANGSG010000052.1 GCA_947456435.1 Hyphomicrobiales bacterium | reverse complement strand
GTTCCTGCACCCAATGAAATAAATTCAGCGGCGTCTTTCCATGTTGATACACCGCCAATCGCTGAGATTGGCAAGCCTTGCGTTTCACGATCACGGGCAATTTCTGCGACCATGTTTAGAGCAATCGGCTTCACGGCAGGGCCGCAATACCCACCATGCGTACCTTGCCCATCGAGAACCGGCCACGGCGACATTTGATCAAGATCGACCGAGATGATCGACGAGATTGTGTTGATGAGCGACACCGCATCAGCGCCGCCCTTGTTTGCAGCACGCGCGGGATAACGAATATCGGTGATATTCGGTGTGAGCTTCACGATCACTGGCATGCGCGAATGTTGTTTGCACCAGCGCGTGACCATTTCAATATATTCAGGCACCTGGCCAACAGCTGAACCCATACCACGTTCAGACATGCCATGCGGGCACCCGAAATTTAGTTCGATTCCATCACACTCGGTCTCTTCAACTTGTTTGAGAATCGCTTTCCAATTCGCTTCTTCACAAGGAACCATGAGCGAAACGACAACCGCACGATCCGGCCAATCTTTTTTGACTTGCTTGATTTCACGCAAATTCACTTCAAGCGGACGATCAGTAATCAATTCGATATTGTTCAAGCCGATCAACCGGCGATCAGGGCCATGAATGGCGCCATAACGTGGGCCCGAGACGTTGACGATGGGATCACCATCACCGAGCGTCTTCCAGACAACGCCGCCCCATCCCGCTTTGAAAGCGCGGACAACATTATATTCTTTATCGGTCGGGGGAGCGGATGCGAGCCAAAACGGATTAGGTGATTTGATCCCGATAAAATTAGTGCGAAGATCGGCCATGGATGTCTCTCCTTCGCTTTACGCTGTAAGCGATTGATGAATGGACAAGGCGGCTTGCTTGCCGTCTTCAACAGCAGCCACCGTGAGATCTTCGCCACCAGCGATGCAATCGCCACCGGCCCAGAGACCTTTCACACTTGTGCGTCGATGCTGATCGACTTTGATGCGACCACCGTCGAGATCGAGACCATCAACGCCACCAAGACCATCAGGCACAAAAATCTGACCGATTGCGGTCAACACCATATCGGCTTTAAGCGTATAGCGTTGGCCCGTATCAACGAGCTTGCCGTTTTGAATATCGGTCTCTTCGAGTGTCACGCCGGTTACAACACCGTTTTGGCTTTCAAGCGCTACGGGCTTCACGAAAGTGCGGAGCGTTACACCATGCGTTTGCGCAACCTCTTGTTCATAAGCGCTCGCTTTCATCGCATCTTGTCCGCGACGATAGGCGATCGTTACATGATCTGCGCCCAATTTACGTGACTGAACCGCTGCATCAATAGCGGTCATACCCCCGCCAATCACAACAACGTCGCGCCCAATCGCAAGTTTCGAAAGATCTTTTGCTTGCCGCAATTCAGCGATGAAATCGACGGCGTCGCGAATACCACGAAGTGTACCCTCACCCTCAACTCCGAGCTTATTCACACCGGCAAGGCCTGTACCCATGAACACAGCGTCATAACTACGACGAAGCGTGGCGATATCGATCTGTTTGCCAAGCGCGTGACTTGTTTTCACCTCAATGCCTCCAATCGACAAAATGAAATCGACTTCGCGTTGCGCAAAATCATTCGTCGTTTTGTAAGCCGCGATGCCATATTCATTCAGGCCGCCGAGCTTATCTTTGGCTTCGAAAATCGTGACGCTGTGACCGTGTTCTGCGAGTTTATGGGCGCATGCAAGGCCGGCCGGTCCACCGCCAATCACCGCAATCTTTTTACCCGTCGATGCAGCGCGCGTGAAAGGCTGTTTACCGGCGTCCATCAAACGATCCGTCGCATGACGCTGCAAGAGACCAATCTTGACGGGCTTGCCCTCCGCTGTTTCGCGCACGCAGGCTTCTTCACACAGAGTCTCGGTCGGGCAGACGCGGGCACACATCCCGCCGAGAATATTGGACTTCAGAATGGTTTCCGCCGCGCCCAAATCATTGCCGGCCGCGATCTCACGAATGAAGAGCGGGATATCAATTGAGGTTGGGCAGGCCGTCTGGCAGGGGGCGTCTGAGCAGAAGTAACACCGCTCGGCCTCCACAAAGGCCTCATGCCGCGACAAAGGCGGATGAATATCGGAAAAATTGGCTTCGTACTCCGCGCCGGCAAGGCGCCCAGCTGCCAAACCGCTTGTTCTGACTGACCCCATCGTATCCCCCTGTTCGATGGCGCCAAATCCCAAGTGATGGAATTTGACCAATTGGTCAGATTTCCGCATGGGTCGCGGATTCTGTCAAGGCGGGAGCGAACAAGATCTCCCTCCAGGTGCTCGGTGAAGGACCGCACGGCCGACAAAGACGCTTACGCCCTAGAAAAAATCTTATTGGTTCTCGTGATCGCTTCAATCAAAAACAACAAAGCTCATGCGTATGAGGCGTTTCTCAAAGATGACCTCAGAGAGAGGCTTCTTGTTGAAATTCTCGCGCCAAACGGCGCTCGCGATAAATCACATAGAGGCCCGCTCCAATAACAATGAAGGCCCCGAGAAATACAATCGGATGGGGAATATCGCCAAAGAGAAAAAAGCCAATCGCGACAGCCCAAACAAGCGATGAATATTCGAATGAAACAATCACAGACGCATCGGCAAAACGATAGGACGACGTGATCAGAATTTGACCAATGCCACCAAAAATTCCCGATGCGACAAGAAATATTGCCTGCTCTTGTGTCGGACTCTTCCAAACTAGGAATGACGTCGCAAGGCCAATTAAAGACGTCACAACGAGGAAATAAAAAACAATGGTTCCCGTGCGTTCAAGCTGCGCCAATTTGCGAATTTGAATGGATGAGAAGCCATTGCAAAGCGATGCCGTCAAACCGGCCATGGCGCCGAGCGCTGGGCCTTCAGCAAAAAAATCACGCGCATCATGGCCGGAAAAATGCGGCGCAGCCATCAAGAGCGTGCCGGCAAAGCCGATCACAATCGCGGCCCACCGATAAGGTCTTACATTTTCTTTTAACAGCAAAGCCGCAAGTGCGGTAGCAACAAGAGGAGCGAGATAGCCGAGCGCGGTCGCATCCGGAATAGGCAGAAAAGCAATAGCGGCGAAGCCAAAATACATACCGCCAGAGCCTGAAATGCTTCTAAGAAGATGGCCCCCCAAGCGGGTTGTTTTCATCGCGCCGCGCAATTCATCATTCCACCAGAGCCACAAACCGAGCGGTAACAAAGCGAAGAATGCGCGGAAGAACATTAATTCGCCAATCGGCATATCCTTGCTTGCGAGTTTTACCAGCGACGACATAATCAGAAATGCAAATATCGATGCAATCTTTAACGCGATTCCGATTGTTGGATTGGCGCTGCCGGTCATGACACGAAACTCTTAGTCTCTCAGACGCTTACATGCGCCCCAAATCTCTTATGAATTGAAAAGGTGCGAAGAAATAGGGGGTAGAACATGGCAGCTCTGCAACTGGGCGCTCAGGACCTGAATTTGGTCAGAGTAAATTATGCCACGCAAAAGAGTATAAAAAAAGAAAACTGGCAAAGCGGACCTTGAAAGCGCCGTTTTGCCAGTTGATCTAATTCGTCAGTCGTTTCGCGCCGTAACAAGGGCGCAAAAAGATTTTATTCTTCTGACGGACCCTTGAGGGTCAGCTTCTTGTCTTTGCAGAAATCCATAGCGACCGGATCGATTGATGATCCATCTTCGAATTTCGCAGAGACAGTCACTTTGCATTCTTTGCCGAGTTTAAGAACCACGGACTTCTTCGGCGCCAATGGAGCCGTCAAAAGATTGGTCTCGGTCGTGGTCGGCTCGGCCGGCTTGTCTGATGAGAACCAATTCATGGGCGCGGCCCACCAATCCTGCGACTTCGGCGCTGGCGCGGGGGCAGCAACAACTTCGATCTTTGTGAAATCAACGACGGCTGATGCGCCGCCATTGACGAGGGTTACGGAGACTCCCGCCGGAGCTTTTTTGGCCGGCGTTGCGGGCTTAGTCGTCGCGTGGGCCGCTGAAGCTGCAAAAACCACGACACAGGCAATTGCGAGATAGTTAGACAAAGACCTCATCGGTCAAACTCCTGGATGATTGAGGGGGCAGGCAAAGAGCCTGTTACACACGCAATTATCTTCGGCCCCGCCCTTCCCCAAGGCAAGAAAAAAGCGATAAGGAACCCTATCTTTTCCCAATGAAAAGCAAGAGCGCGGTAAAATCCGTGTGATCAAATTGCCTCTTCAAGAGGCCTAGCCTCCTCCGGCACCATGATCGGAATGCCATTCCTAATCGGATAAGCGAGCCGGGCCCCTTCACTGATCAACTCAGAGCGGACAGAATCATAACGCAGTGGCCCTTTCGTCAGCGGGCAAACAAGAATTTCAAGCATTTTTGGATCGGGTGCGGACGAATGCGAAGGATTTTTATCGTTCATGACATTCACTGCAATAATGAATCAGAGCCATCGTCACGTCGCGCCAATTCAATTTGCGTGATCGCAACAAGAAGCTCGGCGCGAGTCTTTAAATCCTTCGCTTCGAGCAAAGCTTGTTTTTCGCGGACGCCAAAGGGCGCCATCATCGACAACGCATTGACGAGCGCTTCATTTGAAGCAGAATCAATACCTTTCCAATCAATCGAAAGGCCATTGGCTTGGGAGAATTCGCGCAAAGCCGTGAGCACGGAATCGCGATCGACTGCACTTTCACCGGCATGCGCTTCAAGATCTGTCACAAATTCGTCATATCGAATTTGGCTTTGCCGAAAGGGCGTAACCGCCGTCAATTCTTCTTCAATGCGGAACCGACAAACGCCGGTCAGCGTGATAATATAACGATTGTCACCCGTTTCCGCGAATTGGGTGATGCGGCCCGCGCAGCCGACGGTAAACAAATCCGATGACCGCGCGCGAAGACTTGAATCATTGTCCGGTTGAATAATACCAATCAAGCGATGCGTACGAAGCGCATCATCAATCATAGCCAGATAACGCGGCTCAAAAATATTGAGCGGCATTTGCCCGCGCGGCAACAACAACGCACCGGGAAGCGGAAAAAGGGGCAGTACGGAAGGTAGATCGGAAGGGCCTCGATAAATCACGTTCATCTCGAACCTCTCACTGAACGGGTTGCCAATACTCCTGTTTAACGGAACAGCAGAGCCGAGAGTTTGCGACGCCCGGCTTTGGTCTTTTCATCCATCGGCCCCCACGCGTCAAAGAACTGGATCAATTGCTTGCGGGCGCCATCATCGTTCCACGCTCTGTCACGTTTGACAATCTCAATGAGTGAATCGACAGCATCATCATGTTGGCCTTTCGCAGCCAAAGCGAGAGCGTAATCAAACCGCGCTTGATGATCATTCGGATTGGCGGTTACGGCCGCTTCAAGCCCTTTGATATCGCCGACCGAAGAAGTTTGTTCTGCCAACTCAAGAGCAGCGCGTGCGGCAGTAATTTCAGGATCATTTTGCCGATCATCGGGAACAGACTCGAGATAACCTTTTGCGACATCAAGCTCACCTTGATCGATATAGATTTTTGCGAGAGCGCCGATGGCCGCCGTGTTGCCCGGATCTTCCTCAAGCACGGCGCCATAGGCTTCAATCGCCTGAGCAAGATCGCCAGCTGCCACCAATTGAGCGGCGGCATCGAGAAGCTCTTTAACACCTCCACCCATTTTGCCGACGATACGTTCAAGAAAGGCTTTGATCTGACTTTCTGGCAATGCGCCGACGAAACCGTCAACCGGTTGCCCTTTGTCGAAAGCAATGACGGCGGGGATCGATTGGATGCCCAATTGTCCGGCAATTTGCGGATGGTCATCGATATTCATTTTTGTGAGACGCACGCCACCCTTGGTCGCCGCCACCGCCTTTTCAAGCGCGGGCGCCAATTGCTTGCAGGGGCCACACCAAGGCGCCCAGAAATCAACAAGAACCGGCTGCTTCATCGATTCAGCAATGACGTCCTGACGGAAGCTCGCCGTTGTGACGTCCTTCGACCCGGAAGCCGGGCCTGCCTGTTCCTGCAGTGTCATCTTTTGCCTCAACTCACACCGGGTTTCGCGGGTTCAGTTCAGTATCGAAACCACTCTCAAATGCATCGCCCAAGACATAGGCATGGTCGCGCCGCGCGGCAATGCGGCGAGAGGTCCGAAAATCAAGAATTCTCGGCAGGGGCGGCTTCACCCACAGTCAGAATCGCCGGCTCATGACCGGTTTTACCCATAAAGGCGACGAGATCCTCGCGGGCAATGCCCGTGGTCATCGTGTTGATCAGGGGATGCACATTGATCAGCTCATGGGTCATCAGGCGCTTATCGAGAATGGCGCGAACCTTTCCGGCTTTGTCATTGAATACTGCAAAAGGCGTGACCGACCCAGGCTCGACGCCGAGATGCTCGCGAAGCTGATCGGCCGAGCAAAAGCTGACACGCCCCGAGCCGCCGATTGTCTCGTGAATCGTTTTGAGATCAATCCGCGTATCCTCGAGCGCAGAAATCAGGAAAAGATTGCCCTTTTTATCTTTGATGAAGAGATTTTTGACATGAGCGCCCGGTATCTCCCCTCGAAGACTTTTAGACTCCTCAACCGTGAACACGGCCGGATGGCTGATTGTTTCGGTTTTAATGCCCATCTCATCAAGAAAGGCAAAAAGATCGTCGGGCGTGGCGGGCATAGGGCAATTTCCATCAAATTCATCCTGTGACCCCTTCTAAAGGCGTCCGGATTGACGGGGCAAGAGCCGGGACTAATTCGATCTCGCGCCGCCCTCCGTAAAATCACTGGGTCGCGTGCCTGTTGCATCTACCGTGAACTTGAGTCATATAGCCCGCATCGGGGCCCGCTGGGCCTCGCCGATGACGGATGCGGGTGTAGCTCAGGGGTAGAGCACAACCTTGCCAAGGTTGGGGTCGAGGGTTCAAATCCCTTCGCCCGCTCCAAATCGGCCCTCTCTTGTCTTGAACCCTCGACATTTTTTCGATCCGCGGTCGGACCCTGTCCGGAGCGGATCGATAAAGACGTTGGGTTCAAATCCCTTCGCCCGCTCCAAATCGGCCCTCTCTTGTCTTGAACCCTCGACATTTTTTCGATCCGCGGTCGGACGTTGTCCGGAGCGGATCGGCACGCGGTTGGGCTTTGCACAGAGAATACAAAAAAGACTTTGGGTTCAAATCCCTTCGCCCGCTCCCAATCGGCTCTCTTATGCTGCAACTTGGCGTTTTTTGATTAAGTCACCCGATGGCGGTCGGTTGATCGAGCATTTTTTGCATGAAGACGAGATCGAGCCAGCGGTCGAATTTCCAGCCAACCTGCCGCAAACGGCCCGTTTCAGAAAAACCCAGTTTGCGATGAAAATGGATTGAACCGGCATTATCGGCCGAAATTCCGCCAATCATCACATGTTTGCCAAGCGCGCGGGCGGCGTCGAACAGAGGAGGCATAAGCTGTTTACCCACACCTTTTCCGTGATGATGGCGGTGAACATAGACGGAATGTTCGACCGTGTGGAGATACCCATCATGCGGGCGGAACTCTCCAAAACTGGCAAAGCCCAGAACCTCTTTACCAAGGACCGCGACCAGAACCGGAAAATTCCGCTCGCGCCGCGCCTCGAACCATTCCCGCCTGTTTTCGAGCGAAACGACATGATGCGAGAAAATCGCCGTTGAATTGAGAATCTCATCATTCACGATTTCGAGAATGGCCGGGAGATCGGCCGTCTCTGCGGAGCGGATGGTCAGAGTCATGGGCGCCCTATGCGGAAGCAAAACGTTATGGACATGAAGTCTATCCCTGCTCGCGCCGTCACGCGAGACGTGATTTGAGTTTCGTTAAAAATTCAACGAGCTGCCCACGATTCATCGGCGAAAGCTGATTTGCCAGGCTCAAAGCTGCAACAAATGGACGCAATGACTTGCCTTTGGGCGAATAGAGCTTAGGTGAGGGGCTCGTCTCTCACGCCCTCCCCTTCAACTGGAGTTATTTCCTGTGTCCTTTATCGATGCTTTGACCTGGCGCTATGCCACCAAGAAGATGGATCCGTCGCGCCCTGTAGCCAAAGACAAGGTGGAGGCGATCTTGGAATCGATCCGTCTATCGCCGAGCTCAAGCGGGTTGCAGCCTTACCATGTGCTTGTGATTACCAACCAAGCCTTGAAAGACAAGATTGTACCGATTGCGAGCGGCCAGTCACAAGTTGCGGAATGTTCGCATCTCATCGTTTTTGCGGCATGGGACAACTATACGCCCGAGCGCATCAATCAATCCTTCGACTATACGATTGCACGACGCGGTGTCGGCACCAATGAACGAACTGAAAACTATCGTAAGGGCCTGATCGCAGGCTATTGCGCACGCGATCCGGAAATCAATTTCCAGCATACCGCGAAGCAAACCTATATCGCACTCGGTATCGCTATGGCGGCAGCAGCCGTTGAACATGTTGACGCGACACCGATGGAAGGTTTTGATCCTGACGCGCTCGATCAATTGCTGGGCTTGCGTGAAAAGGGTTTACGCTCTGTCACAATGCTCCCCATCGGCCATCGCGACGAGACGAATGATTGGTTGCTCAAATTGAAAAAAGTGCGCCGCACGACCGAAGAACTCTTCACGCATCTTGATTGATCACAAGGCGTTGAAAGACATGATCATGAAGAGCGCTTTTGAGTAAGCGCTCTTCAATGAGAAGATCTCGCTTTCGTGATCTTATACTAACAAGAATAAAGCGAAAAATGGTGGAGCTGAGCGGGATCGAACCGCTGGCCTCCTCATTGCGAACGAGGCGCTCTCCCAACTGAGCTACAGCCCCCCGGGGCCCAAAACAGCACGTCAATTTCGGACCCTGCGGATGCGGCGGAAATAGTGAATTTCAGCCCCAAAGGCAAGCGGGATCATTTGTCCATCCCGTTCTCCAATTAGAGCGTATCCAAATGGCTTTTGGGCCGTATAAAGACCATCATCGCCTCATAGAGGCCTGCCCTAAGGAGTATAACAATGTCGCTTAGCCTTTATGATCTATCGGTCCCCGTTTTCACCCAGTCGCTTGAGGCGCTCTCGGCCGTTTTGAAAAAGGCGGCGGCCCATGCGGAAGCCCGCAAGATCGATCCGCAGGTTTTGCTCGCTGCGCGGCTCTTCCCCGATATGTTTGCGCTCACGCGCCAAGTCCAACTCGCGTCCGATTTTGCCAAAGGTGGCGCCGCACGCATCGCCGGTGTCGATGTGCCGAGCTATAGTGACACGGAAGCAAGTTTTGACGAGCTTGAAGCCCGCATCGCCAAGACGATTGCCTTTATCAGCGCGATTCCGAAGGAAAAATTTGTGGACGCTGAATCGCGCGACATCACTGTACCCATGCGTCCGGAGCCCCGCGTATTCAACGCGCTTGTTTATCTGCGCCATGGGGCTCTTCCGAATTTCTTTTTTCACACAACGACGGCCTATGACATTCTCCGCCATAATGGTGTCGAAGTCACCAAGCGCGATTTCCTCGGGGTCTATTGATCAATCATGCGTAGAATTACGCTCTCGCGGCTCATCATCTTATGCGCATCGCTCTTTATCGGTGTTCTATATGCGGAGAGATCTATGGCTCAGATTGAAGAACCCCCTTACACAGTTGTTACGAAAGAGGCTGAGTTCGAGCTGCGTGATTATGCGCCTTACATTGTCGCTGAAGTGACAGTTGAAGGTGATCGTGACAGCGCCGCGAGTGCGGGCTTTCGCGTCCTTGCGGGCTACATTTTTGGCGGCAACACAAGTCAGTCAAAAATTGCCATGACGGCACCGGTCACTCAATCGAAAGGCGAAAAGATTGAGATGACCGCGCCTGTCACACAAACGGCGAGCGGGTCGTCATGGGTGATTCGCTTTATGATGCCGAAGACCTATACAATGAACGCTTTGCCGAAGCCTGATGATGAACGCATTCTTCTCAAGCAAATCGCAGGGCGCCGTGTTGCC
Organism: Hyphomicrobiales bacterium; assembly: GCA_947456435.1. Taxonomy (GTDB): domain Bacteria; phylum Pseudomonadota; class Alphaproteobacteria; order Rhizobiales; family Beijerinckiaceae; genus CAIUPE01. Next base: position 2,088 of record CANGSG010000052.1, on the reverse strand, counting down.
GTCTTACAGTTTTCAGGACTTTGGACTGAAGGAAATCTTGATACGCATCGCGCTGAGCTTGCTGCGTTGATTGCCAAGAAATCGCTGAAGCCAAAAGGATCATCAAGCTACGCGTTTTATGATCCGCCTTGGAAGCCGTTTTTCTGGCGTCGAAATGAAATCATGCAAGAGGTTGAAAAGCGCTAAACACTAGCATTTTGGGCTTGTAGCAGAGCAGTAATATCGGGAACGGAGTGTTTCGTCAGGTCCTTCGTAATCTCCGCAACAACAAGATGCGCGAAGTTTGAGGGCAGCGCTTTACGAAGCTCAGCCATGGTGTGCGGTGGCGCGACAAGAACGAGCTTTTTCAGTTTTTCACGTTTCGCCAATTCAACAAGTCCGGAAATAACATCCCGCACAAATTGATCTTCAGCGCGTTGATGCCAATCTGTTTCATCGGTTGATGAGCGCCGCGCGCCGACACTTGCATAAACACGCCCAGGCCGCTCGGCACCCAACGCACGTGTAGGTAAATCGGGATGCGTTAAAAATGTTTCGACGGTGAGAGAAGGCCGCTCTGCTGTTCCTTCATTAAAGAGAATTAAGGCCTTTCGGCCATCCCCCACAATGACATGCGTACCGGCCGAGAGAATCGGAGCCACCATTGCGGATTTCTTTCTTTCAACGAAAACGGGATTAGACCTCTGGGGCGCTCAGCGCACAGTCTATCAATCGCTATTAGGGCGCGCTTGTTCCGTGCATCGGGAAATATACAGAGTGCGTTAGCGTCTCGTTGCGAGCGCCACACCCACGACGGTCAATGCCATGCCGGCAATTTGAAGCGAGGCCATTGTTTCACCGAAGGCAAAGTAGGCTTCAATCGCCACGCTCGGCGGCACAAGATAAATTAAAGCGGCCGCGCGTGAAACGGCACCACGCCGGATCAATAAGAGCAATAGGCCAATCGCCCCGAGTGACAGAGCAAAGACCGACCAGGCCATGACAAGCCAGAAACCCAGTGAGAAATTCACATGCATGGGCTCGGTCAAAACGGCAGCCGGCGTAATGACGAGAAATGCGCCAACATACTGGAGTGCGGTGATCGTTCTGAGATCGCCCTGCGGCACAAATTTCTTTTGATAAAAAGTTCCAGCGGTTACCGCGACCATGGCCAACGCGTTGATGGCGAGCGGCACAACCACGCCCGTCAGATGCGTGAGATCAATCGACATTATTTTTGGCTCAAGCACCATCGCAATGCCGATAAAGCCGCACGCGATACCGACCCATTGCAAAACGCCGATCCGTTCACGCAACAGCAAGGGAGCCAAAGCCGCCGTGAGGATCGGCTGTATCGCAGCAATCAACCCCGATATGCCCGAAGGCACCCCATGCGCGATCGCATACCAAACGCCGCCGAGATAGAGCGCGTGCAGCAATACGCCCGAAACCAAAATATGAAGCGCGGCGCGACCCCGAGGCCATTCGGCTCGCCCGGCCAGCGCAATGCCGCCCACAGCGAAAAAGGCCAAGGCAAAGCGGAGCGATAGAAATGTCAGCGGATCCGCATAATCGGCGCCATACCGTGCGGAGACCCAGCCGGTTGACCAAATGGCCACAAAAAGAACCGGAGCGGCGCGCAGAAATAGCGATGACGAAGAGGATTGGGACACAAAGACAATTCCAAAGAGTAACGGTCCCGCGTGATACTGGATTGGCGTATATTGGTCGAGTGCACATGCCGCAGAGCCCCTCGACGCCCGAGACAATTGACAAGTGGGCGATATCAGTATTTCTGGCGCGGTCATCTCTTATTTCGTGACGGGCCTCATGTCTTTTTCCGCGCTCACAGTTTCGCTCAAGAAAACGAAAACCGCCAAAACAGGCGGCGTGAAAACGCGCGCATAAATTCTCCTCGCTCCGGTCTCTCCCCCCGGCGGGGATGAGGCCAAAACACCCCGGCCGGGTGTCATCAGGGGAGCGGATCAAGAGTTCAAGCAGCAAGGATTTCAAAAATGGGTTTCAAGGTCGCAGTTGTCGGCGCCACGGGCAATGTGGGTCGTGAAATGCTCTCCATTCTGGCGGAGCGCGCTTTTCCTGCCGATGAGG
>CANGSG010000051.1 GCA_947456435.1 Hyphomicrobiales bacterium | reverse complement strand
CCCAAGGGGTACGAACAAACCGGCCCGGCTCTTGCGCTTCGGGGAAGAAGGGGCCCGTCGCTTGATCTTCAAGCGCTTCTAACGACGCGCAGATCTGATCGCGCAAAGACTGGAACCAGGATTCGGCGCGCGATTTGCGGGCTTCGAGAGCGTCGGTCATTAGAATTATTCCTCACATCATCTTTTCTTATTTTGGGAAGGCGTCCAATTGCCGGAGCGCTTCGCCCAAAATCATGGCCGCGGAAACCGCGACATTGATTGATCTTAATCCGGCCTGCATGGGAATGAGAAGCCTTGCATCGGCACTCTCATGCACATCGTCGGGGACACCCGCCGATTCGCGGCCCATGAGGAGAATATCGTCGGGACGGAAGGTGAAATCGGGGTAGGGGGTCGCGCCCCGCGTCGTGGCAAGGACCAGTCGCGCACCGGTGCCTTTCCGCCAGATCTCGAAATCGGTCCAGCCGATATGACGGCGGATTTCGACCTGATCGATGTAATCCATGCCCGCTCGGCGGAAATTCTTGTCAGATATCGGGAATCCGGCCGGCTCAATGAGGTGCGCCGTCACGTTGAGACAGGCGCAGAGGCGCAGCATCGTGCCACAGTTTTGCGGTATATCGGGTTGGTAAAGCGCCAGTTGCATAAGAGTCTATTAAGAAAGGAATGGAATGGCGTCAAAAAGGGATCAAAACACGGGGGGTGTCGCCTTCCGGACTATGGACAAGCGGAACGCCTCATGCCAAATCCTGCCGCGGCGACGGGTCGCGTTTTTTATATTCGCGATTTTGTGCGCCAAGAGCTAGGACATCAAGACATGTGCCCGAGGCAACCAGCGCCGTCCGGGCGGGTTTGAAACACCGCATTGGTAAGCCCCTCATCCAAGAGGACCCAAGGCGGGGGTGCTGGATACGAGGATGACCACGGTGGCAACAACACATGCTGCGGCGTCGGCCGAACCCACGAGACGTGATTTTCTTTACATCGCCACAAGCGCTGCGGGTGCAGTCGGCTTAGCGGGCGCTATCTGGCCGTTCATCAGCCAGATGGGTCCTGACGCCGCGACCATTGCAGCCGGCGCGCCTGTCGATTTCGATCTTTCGCCTGTGGCAGAAGGTCAGATCGTCAAGCTCTTCTGGCGCGGTAAGCTGATCTTCGTGCGTCACCGCACGAAAGACGAAATCAAATCGGCCCAAGAAACGGATGTCACGACATTGCGTGATCCGCAGACTGACGCCGCACGCGTCAAAGAGGGCAAGGATCAATGGCTCGTCGTTTATGGCAACTGCACCCATCTCGGTTGCGTGCCGCTCGGCAATGAAGGTGCCTTCCATGGTTGGCAGTGCCCTTGCCACGGTTCGGTGTTCGATACGTCGGGCCGTATCCGCCAAGGACCAGCGCCAACCAATCTGCCGGTGCCGCCTTACGCCTTCACGAGCGATACGGCGATCCGCATCGGATAAGTAACGCTTTCTTTCAATCGAGTTGTTTCCGGGTCGTGTGACCCAAGCATTTAGGGATAAAGCCATGAGCGGACCCTCCACCTATGTACCCAAGAGCGCTTTCGGTAAGTGGTTTGAAAGCCGTCTGCCGATCGTCGGTCTGATCCATTCGTCATTCGTTGTGTTCCCCAATCCGCGGAACCTGAATTATCTGTGGACCTTCGGCGGCATTCTCGCATTTATGCTGGTCGCGCAGATCGTGACCGGGGTTGTGCTCGCGATGCATTATACGCCGCATGCCACAATGGCGTTTGCATCAATCGAATCCATCATGCGCGATGTGAATTATGGTTGGATGATCCGCTATCTTCACGCCAATGGCGCGTCGATGTTCTTCATCGCCGTTTATGTTCACATGTTCCGTGGCTTCTACTACGGCTCCTATAAGGCGCCGCGCGAAATCCTCTGGATCCTCGGCGTGATCATCTTCTTGCTGATGATGGCCACGGCCTTCATGGGTTACGTGTTGCCTTGGGGCCAAATGTCCTTCTGGGGCGCGACGGTGATCACCAATCTCTTCTCGGCGATTCCGGTTGTTGGTGAAACCATCGTGACTTATCTCTGGGGTGGTTATTCGGTCGATAATCCCACACTGAACCGCTTCTTCTCGCTTCACTATCTCTTGCCGTTCATGATTGCAGGCGTTGTCGTGCTGCATATCTGGGCGCTGCATGTTCCAGGCTCAAACAACCCGGCAGGCATTGAGAAGAAGACCGAGAAAGATACGCTTCCTTTCCACCCTTATTTCACGGTGAAGGACGCTCTCGCGCTCGTCTGCTTCTTGATGGTCTATGTGTGGTTCGCCTTCTACATCCCGAACTTCCTCGGCCATGCCGACAACTACATCGAAGCCAATGCGGCTGTGACACCGGCGCATATCGTTCCTGAATGGTACTTCCTACCATTCTACGCGATCCTTCGTGCGATCCCGGACAAGCTTCTCGGCGTGTTGGCGATGTTTGGCTCGATTGCGATCATGCTGTTCTTGCCATGGCTTGATACATCACGGGTGCGCTCGGGCCGTTATCGCCCGGTGTTCCAGGTGTTCTTCGCCCTCTTCGCGATCACCTGCGTATTGCTCGGATGGTTGGGTGCAAAGCCACCAGAAGGCGGCTATGTGCTCGCCTCGCGGATTTGCACGGCTTATTACTTCGCCTACTTCATCATCGTTCTTCCGTTGCTCGGACTCTTCGAGACGCCGAAAGCCTTACCGGCTTCGATTGCGGAATCGGTTTTGGGCAAATCCGGTTCAGCTCATGCGATGCCTCAGGGTGCCGCCCATGAGCCGAATACCAAAGCGTGAATGGGCGATAAGGAGCCATCATTATGAAACTCATTTCGTCCCTCACAACGCGCCTTGCCATCGCAACACTCGCTTCGGTGATTGTTGCGGGCTCGGCATTCGCGTCAGGCGCGGCAGCGATACCGCCGCGTAACGATTGGTCCTTCGCAGGCCCCTTCGGCAAATATGACGAGACGCAATTGCAGCGCGGCTTCAAAGTGTTTCATGAAGTCTGCTCGAACTGTCATTCGATGAATAAGCTCAACTTCCGCAATCTTTCGCAGCCGGGTGGACCAGGCTTTACGGATGCGCAAGTGAAGGCGCTCGCGGCGACCTTCAAGGTCAAGGACGGCCCGAACGACAATGGCGATTATTTTGATCGTCCGGCGCGTCCGGCTGATTTCTGGCCATCGCCTTTCCCGAACAAGCAGGCCGCTGCGGCAGCCAATGGTGGCGCTGCACCTCCCGATTTCTCGGTGATCGCGAAGGCGCGCACTTATGAGCGCGGCTTCCCCAATTTTGTGTTCGATATCTTCACGCAGTTCCAAGAGCAGGGTGTGGATTACTTGGCGGCACTTCTTCACGGCTATGAAGATGCACCTGCTGGGTTCACCGTTCCGGAAGGCAAATATTACAATCACTATTTCCCTGGTAATGTGATTGCGATGCCGCCTCCGCTTCTGGACGGCCAAGTCTCCTATGAAAAAGGCCCTGATGGTAAACCGCAGGCTCCTGAAACGGTCGTTCAATATGCCAAGGACGTTGCGGCTTTCTTGATGTGGGTTGCTGAGCCTCATCTCGAACAGCGCAAGGAAATTGCGTTCAAGACGCTCGTGTTCCTCCTTGTCTTCGCCGGTCTTCTCTATTTTACCAAGAAAAAGATCTGGTCGAATGTTCAGGGGCATGCCTGAGCGCATATCGTGTTTTGAACAAGAATTAGGGCCCCGGAAACGGGGCCTTTTTCTTTTGCGAATATCGTACTTGCATCAGTCCCTTTCGCGGCGTTGAATATGGCTTCTCTTGGAGCATTCGCGATGACCAAAGCCATTCTCGGTATTATCGGTGGGTCAGGTGTTTATGATTTGCCGGGGCTCGAAGATTTGCATGAAGTGGCGATCACAAGCCCGTGGGGTGAGACGTCTGATGTCTTGCGCAAAGGGCGTATCGGTCACACCGAGATCGTATTTTTGCCTCGTCACGGACGCGGACATCGGTTGTCGCCATCCGACATCAATTATCGCGCGAATATTGATGCGATGAAGCGGGCAGGGGTGACCGATATTGTGTCACTCTCCGCTTGCGGATCGTTTCGTGAAGAGTTGTCGCCCGGATCATTTGTTCTCGTCGATCAATATGTCGATCGCACGCATAGACGCGAGTCGAGTTTCTTCGGCAAAGGCTGTGTCGCGCATGTGTCGATGGCGCATCCTGTTGGTTCGCGTCTTTGCGATCACATTGCCGCGGCGGCTGCAAAAGAGCAGGTGCCGCTTACGCGTGGGGGGACTTATGTAACGATGGAAGGCCCGCAATTCTCAAGTCTTGCCGAGAGTCTTTCCTATAAAGCGGCGGGCTACGCGGTGATCGGCATGACGGCGATGCCAGAAGCAAAACTCGCGCGCGAAGCCGAGATCACTTATGCGACGCTCGCTATGGTCACGGATTTTGATTGCTGGCATCCCGATCATGATGTGGTCGATGTCGCCTCGGTGATCGAGGTCATGCACCGCAATATCGAGAAGGCCAAACGCATTGTCGCGCGGTTGGCCCACGATTTTCCAAGCGCGCGCGAGGATTGTCCGGTCGGTTCCCACAAAGCCCTTGATCACGCGATTATGACAGCGCCGTCGGCCCGCGATCCTCATCTGCTCGCCAAGCTTGATGCCGTGGCGGGTCGGGTTTTGAAAGCGGGCGCTCAGTGAGATAGACAGAATACAGGCGCGTCGCCGAGAGGATCAAGAACAAATGAACTCGTCGATTTCCGACATCTTGCGCGATGCGATCCGCACGATCCCCGATTATCCGAAGCCGGGGATTCTGTTCCGCGATATCACAACGCTGCTCGGCAATGCGCGCGCGTTTCGGCGGGCGATTGATGAGCTCGTGCAACCTTTTGCCGGCAGTAAAGTCGATCAAATTGCGGGCATTGAAGCGCGTGGATTTATTTTAGGCGGCGCGGTGGCGCATCAACTCTCGGCAGGTTTTGTACCGATCCGCAAAAAAGGAAAATTGCCTCACGCGAAAGTGTCCATCGCCTATTCGCTTGAATATGGCGTCGATGAAATGGAAGTGCACAAAGATGCGATCAGTCCCGGTCAGTCGGTGATCCTGATCGATGATTTGATTGCAACGGGCGGAACAGCAGTTGCCGCCGCTAAGCTTCTCCAAGGATTAGGCGCCAATGTGGTCGCCGCTTGTTTCGTGATCGATCTTCCTGATCTTGGCGGCCGCGCGAAACTCGAAGCGCTCGGTGTTCCCGTGCGCACGCTCATCGCGTTTGAAGGGCATTGAAGTGAGGGGGTAGGGTTTAGGGGTTAGGGTTTAGGGTTTCGTTGATGCTCTTGAGCCTGAACCGTCATTGCGAGCGAACGCGAAGCAATCTAGTTGGAGTCAAAAGAAAAGGCGCAATAGCGTCGGGTCGTTCAAATAACCATCATCAGCTGGATTGCTTCGCTCACGCTCGCAATGACGGTTGAGGTTTAGGAGCGATAATAGCGCCTAAAAACTCACACCCATCAATTCGCAAAGCGGAAGTGAAGAACATCACCATCAGCGACGATGTAGTCTTTGCCTTCAAGTCGGAACTTACCCGCTTCACGCGCGCCCGCTTCACCCTTATTGGCGACGAAGTCAGGATAAGCGATTGTCTCGGCGCGAATAAATCCTTTTTCGAAATCGGTATGAATGACACCGGCAGCCTGCGGCGCGCGCGTGCCCTTGGTGATTGTCCAAGCGCGGGCTTCTTTGGGACCAACAGTGAAGTAAGTAAGAAGCTCAAGAAGCTCGTAACCCGCGCGGATCACGCGATTAAGTCCCGGCTCTTCAAGGCCCACCGCGTCGAGATAATCTTTTTGATCGGCAGAATCCATCACCGCGATCTCGCTTTCAATTTGAGCCGAAACCACAACAGCCTTTGCGCCTTCCGCTTTTGCGCGCTCAAATACTCTTGCCGAGAAACCATTGCCGTCATGAGCGGATGATTCTTCGACATTGCACACATAGAGCACTGGCTTTGCGGTCAGAAGATTGAGCATCTGGAAGGTACGTTCTTCTTCTTGCGAGCGTTCGGCGAGACGTGCAGGTTTTCCATCACGCAACAAAGCGAGGCAACGCTCCATCACGGCAACTTGTTCTTTCGATTCCTTGTCGCCTGACTTCGCCTTTTTCTCGAGCGGTACGATGCGTTTCTCAAGACTATCCAAATCGGCGAGCATCAATTCTGTTTCAATCGTTTCGATATCGGCTGCGGGATCGATGCGGCCTTCGACATGGGTGATGTCACCATTCTCGAAGCAGCGCACAACATGAGCGATGGCATCCACTTCGCGGATATTGGCAAGGAATTGATTGCCCAAACCTTCACCTTTTGAAGCGCCCCGCACGATGCCCGCGATATCGACGAAGGTGATGCGCGTCGGAATGATTTCTTTTGAACCGGCAATCGCGGCAAGAGAATCGAGGCGCGGATCGGGAACGGCAACATCGCCAACATTCGGCTCAATCGTGCAGAAGGGATAATTCGCCGCTTGCGCTGCTGCCGTCTGCGTGAGTGCATTGAAGAGAGTCGACTTGCCGACATTGGGCAGTCCGACGATGCCGCATTTGAAACCCATGATGTGCCTACACTCTTTCGATCGATGATAAATTTGATATGAAACTTATATTAGAAAAATCAAATCATGATTTCTCTGGCTTTTCGTCTTTGGCATCTTTCCAGCCTTTGGCTTCCATCGCGAGATGGATTTTCGACTGGAAAGTTGAATCTTGATGTTTTGCTAGAAGGTCAGCGTGATCAGCCATGGCGTCACAAAGGTCATTGACCCATTCGCGTTCCTCTTTCGAAAAATCATTCAGCACCCAAGGATGCACGGCATCTTTGTGGCCGGGATGGCCGATACCAATGCGCACACGGCGATACGCATTGCCGCAATGCTGTGTGATGGAACGCAATCCATTATGCCCAGCATTACCGCCATCGATTTTCAACCGCACCTTGCCGGGGGCAAGATCAAGTTCATCGTGAAAGACAACGATATCCGCCAACTCGATTTTATAGAATTGCGTGGCTTCCTGAACCGATTGTCCGGAGTTGTTCATGAATGTCTCTGGCTTCAAGAGAAGCACTTTCTCGGCGCCAATCACGATCTCGCTCGTTTCACCTTGAAACCGACGACGCCACGGCGCAGCGCGCAGGCGTTGAGCCATCGCATCAATCGCCATGAAGCCGACATTATGGCGGTTGCCGGCATAACGAGAGCCGGGATTGCCAAGGCCTACAAAGAGCAGCATCGCATCGTCTCTGCGGTTCAGCCGAATAAATTACACTTTAAGAAAAAGCGCGCCGCGAGTGTCTCGCGACGCGCCATGAAAGAATGACCCGAAGACCAATTATTTCTTCGCGGGTTCGGCCTTCTTGGCTGCATCGCCAGCAGGAGCTGCGGCTGCTGCCGGGGCTGCTGCCGGTTCTTCATCCTTCAGACCCTTGCCGACGATTGTCACGAGCGTGAAATCGGTCTTGTCGACGGGTGTGCAGTTCGCAGGAAGCTTAACCTGCGAGATGTGAATCGACTTGCCGATTTCGACACCGGTGAGATCGACGGTCACGCCATCCGGAATTGAATCCGGCGGCACCATCATTTCAACCGAGTGCAGCACGATGTTAACCGCGCCACCACGCTTCACGCCCGGAGACGCAGCCTGGTTGATGACATGGACAGGAACGTCGACGCGGATTTTCTGACCGGCCGTAATGCGGAGAAAATCGACATGGAGCGGTTGGTCGCGCACGGGATCGAGCTGATAATCACGCGGAATGACCCGCGTTTTTTTGCCACCGACCGTGACCTCGAAGATCGTGGTGAGGAAGTGGCCGGCGAAAATCAGCTTCTTCGTGGCGTTGAAATCGAGTGAAATGGCTTCGGGCTCTGAGCCTCCACCATAGATGACCGCAGGAACGCGGCCGGCGCGACGCACTGCACGAGCGGCCCCCTTGCCGCTATTCGCACGGACCGTCGCCTCAATCTGCTTGGCAGCTTGTGACATGATCATTTTCCTTCAAAAAACGAAGGCCGCCGGAGACCGACGGCCGGATGAGCGCACGCCTGCCTCCAAGGGTGTCTGGGACGTGCGCGAGGGTCTCTAGCGGAAAACGAGCCCAAAGACAATTGCCTCGCCGCTTTTGGCCTATGAAAAAGGCCCCGGATTTGAGCCGGGGCCTGTCTATTTCTAAGGCGTGAGCCTCAGCCCTTGGCGCGTTGGCGGATCATGAAATTGTCGTAGGTGTATTCGCCAATCTGGAACCAGAGATATTCTTCGTTCCGGAAGCCCATATAGGCATCGTGGATCTTCTTGAAATTCTCATTGGTTGCCGCGATTTCGGCATAGGTGTCACCAGCCGCCTTGTAGCAAGCTTCCATGATTTCAGGCGAGAACGGACGCAACTGCGCGCCACCCTGCTGAACGAGGCGCTTAATGGCAGCCGGGTTACGGGCGTCATATTTGGCCTGCATATCGACATTGGCCTGAGCCGCAGCGGTCGTGAGCAGAGACTGATAGGATTTCGGCAATTCAGCCCACTTAGCGCTGTTTGTGAAGAAATGCAGCGAAGCGCCGCCTTCCCACCAGCCTGGATAGTAATAGAAAGGCGCGACTTTGTTGAAGCCGAGCTTTTCATCATCATAGGGGCCAACCCATTCCGCCGCGTCGATCGTGCCTTTTTCAAGCGCCGGATAGATGTCGCCGCCAGCGATTTGCTGCGGAACCGCACCGAGCTTGGCGAGCACTTTACCAGCGAGGCCGCCGATACGCATTTTCAAGCCTTTGAAATCCTCAATCGACTTGATTTCCTTACGGAACCAGCCGCCCATCTGTGTGCCGGTGTTACCGCCGGGCATCGAGATGAAGTTATAGGATTTGAAGAACTCGTTCATGAGATCGAGTCCGCCGCCATGGTAGAACCATGCATTTTGCTGACGCGAATTGAGACCGAAGGGCACGGCGGTCGCAAAAGCAAAAGTCGGATCTTTGCCGAAATAGTAATAAGGCGCCGTGTGGCACATTTCGACCGTGCCATTGGTGACGGCATCGGCGGCTTGAAGGCCGGGAACGATTTCACCGCTGGCAAAGACTTGGATCTGAAACTTGTTGTCGGTGGCTTCGGCGACCGCTTTCGAGAGCGTTTCAGCCGCGCCATAGATCGTATCGAGCGATTTTGGGAAGCTCGATGTCAGGCGCCATTTGATTTCGGGAGCGGATTGAGCGATTGCCGGCTTGGCAAGCGCTGCACCGGCAAGCCCGAGGCCGGCGGCTTTAACAAATTGACGTCTCTTCATTGTGCGATCCCCCTTTTTTTGATGGTTAAACACGATGCATGGCTGCACATTAACCAAAGCATGGCATTGATACGTAGAACTCTCAAGTTGGACCAATGGAGAGTAAGCGAAGGAGGGGATTTTGGCGCTCATTTCCTATTTGACGACCGTTAGGCTTGATGCGGGAGCCCGAAAACACCTCGCGGAGGACCTGAGAGCCGCCGGAATTGCACGGCCGCTGATGGTCACGGATCGTGGCGTGCGGGCGGTTGGCCTGCTTGATCAGGTTCTGAAAGAGGGCGGAATTGATCCTGATATCCCGATTTTTGACGAAACACCCTCGAATCCGACCGAAGAAGCAGCTGAACAGGCGCTGGCGCTTTATCGTGACGGAAAATGTGATGGCTTGATCGCACTCGGCGGTGGCTCGGCCATGGATCTCGCCAAAGCCGTGGCGGTGCTCGCAACCCATGAGGGGCCGCTCGCGTCCTTTGCGGTCGTCAATGGCGGGATGCAGAAGATCACCGCCCAGACCGCGCCGACGCTTGCAATTCCGACAACCGCGGGAACGGGTAGCGAAGTGGGACGCGGGGCGATCATCAGTTTTCGAGATGGACGTAAGCTTGGTTTGCTGTCGCCCTATCTCATTCCGAAACGCGCGATTGCCGATCCTGAATTGACGCTCGGCTTGCCCGCGATGCTGACCGCCGCGACGGGAATGGATGCGATCAGCCATTGCATCGAATGTTTCATTTCGCCTGTCGATAATCCGGTCGCGGCCGCGATTGCGATTGATGGACTGGAACGCGCGATTGTCGCCTTGCCGCGTGCGGTCTCTCATCCTCACGATATCGATGCGCGACGCGAGATGATGATTGCCGCGATGGAAGGTGCACTCGCTTTTCAAAAAGGATTAGGCGCGGTGCATGCCCTTTCGCATCCGCTCGGCGGTTTCCGCGATTTGAAACTGCATCATGGTACGTTGAATGCGATTCTTCTGCCGCCCGTGTTGCGCTTTAACGAGAGTGTTTGTTCTAAAACATATCCGCGATTAAAGCGCGCCGTGTGTCTTGATGCAAACGCTGATTTTGCAAGCTTTATGCATGAGTTTGCCTTGTCACTCGGTATTCCGATGCGGTTGCGCGATCTTCATGTGCCGCGCGAAATTTTATCGGATGTCTCCCGTTTAGCGCCGCGCGATCACACGCATGCAACCAATCCGCGCGAAGCTTCGGAAGCGGATTATCTCGCCATTCTTGAAGACGCGTTCTGAGGCCCCTTCATCGCAAATAATAAAAAAGGGGCCGGTGAGGCCCCTTTTAAATTTGTATCGAAGATAAAGCTTTTACTTCGTCGCGGCTTCATACATTTCGAGAACATAATCCCAGTTCACGAGATGATCGACAAAAGCTTTGAGATAATCAGGGCGGCGATTGCGATAGTCGATATAATAGGAATGTTCCCACACATCGACGCCGAGGATCGGCGATGCGCCGGTCACGAGCGGGCTTTCGCCATTCGGCGTTTTTGAAATTTCAAGCTTGCCATTCTTGACCGAGAGCCAAGCCCAGCCCGAACCGAATTGCGTTGTGCCGGCGGCGACAAAATCTTCCTTGAATTTATCAACCGAGCCGATGTCAGAGATGATGGCCTTTTCGATCTTGCCCGGGATCGCGCCGCCGCCATTTGGCTTCATCCATTTCCAGAAATGGATGTGATTGTAATGCTGACCGGCATTGTTGAAGAGACCGGCATGTTTGCCATACGAACCGCGCACGATGTCTTCGAGCGACTTGCCCTCGAATTCCGTGCCCTTCACAAGATTGTTGCCGTTGTTCACGTAAGCGAGATGGTGCTTGTCGTGATGATATTCGAGCGTCTCCTTGGACATATAGGGTTGGAGCGCATCATGGGCATAAGGCAGATCGGGAAGGGTGAACATTGCGGTTTGTCTCCTGTTGTGACGGGTAAAGGGGTGAAAATTCGGGGCCGATCGATTCCGCCCTTGGGGGAGGTTAAACCATCAGCGATGAGCTCTATTTAGGCAGGAAATCCCTCTCCCGCAATGCGGCATTTCATCGGGGGCGCTTTATCGGGGTCAATGCAGCGCCATCCTGTATTCTGGGCGTGGTTTCGCCGTAATCGCCCTCATAAATTAGGTCTCAGGCGGGGGTGCGGCTTTGCGTGGCTTGCAGGGTCCCCGTCAACATGGTGTGGTGGTGCCCTAACGGCGCGATCAGTCGCAATGGTCGCCCGAAATCGTGAGAGAATGACCATGAGCGAACGAAAAGCGGTTCAGAAATTCCTGTTGAGTGACGCTGAATGGCGGCAGCGTCTGACGCCCGAGCAATATCGGATCGCGCGTGAACATGGGACCGAGCGCGCCTGTACCGGCCCGGGCTGGGATGAGAAGCGCGAAGGTGTCTATCGCTGCGTATGCTGCGAGACTGATCTTTTTGAATCACGGACAAAATTTGAATCAGGCACCGGCTGGCCCAGCTTCTTTCAACCGATCGCGCCTGAGCTTATCGAAGAGTATGAGGATTTGACGCTCGGTATGCGTCGTGTCGAAGTTCTATGTGGTGTGTGCGATGCGCATCTCGGCCACGTTTTTCCTGACGGGCCAAGACCGACGGGCCTCCGTTACTGCATTAACGCAACCGTTTTGAAATTCATTCCGGACGAAGCGTAATTCATGACCGAACACCACCGCCTTCTTGATCGCACGCGCGCACAGCTTCTTGTAATCGATATTCAAGAGAAGTTGATCGGCACGATCTATAAGGTAGAGGCGATGATGGATCGCACGCGTCTTGTGATTGCGGCTGCACGCACGCTCGATATTCCGAT
>CANGSG010000050.1 GCA_947456435.1 Hyphomicrobiales bacterium | reverse complement strand
GGAATCCGTCCTGAAAATTCAAGAATTATTGGCACTGAGAGACCAGCTTCAGTTGGCCCGCACGGACCTGGCGACAAAATGATCGCGTCGGGACTGAGCGCGCGCACGTGATCAAGCGTCATCGCGTCATTTCGCTTCACAGTCGCTGATGCGCCGAGTTCTTCGCAATAGCGCACGATATTGAATACGAAACTGTCGTAATTATCGAGAATGAGGAGATTCATTATTCATCCTCATCATGGCGAAAGGCCTTAAAGAGTCGCTCGGCTTTAACCAATGTTTCGCGATATTCCGCTTCTGGTTCGGAAAGCGCTGTAATGCCGCCGCCCGCTGAGAAGCGGATGTGATCAGCTGTGAAAGTCGCCGTTCTGATGGCGATGTTTAAATCCATTGTCCCATCAAAAGATATATATCCCATCGCGCCACAATAGACGCCACGCGGCGTCTTTTCTTGTTCGGCGATAATATCCATCGCTTTAATTTTGGGCGCACCCGTAATCGAGCCTCCCGGAAATGTCGCGCGGATCAAATCGAAGAGATCTTTGTCGGGCTTTAACGTGGCCTCAACGACAGATACGAGGTGATGCACATTGGCATAGGTTTCGAGCCCGCATAAAGTGGGAACACGCACGCTACCCGTCTTGGCCACGCGCGAAAGATCATTGCGTAAGAGATCAACGATCATTGTATTTTCGGCGCGATCTTTTTCCGATTGCAAAAGCGCATGAGCAAGCGCGCGGTCTTCTGCAGGATTCGCTGAGCGACGCGCGGTTCCTTTGATTGGCCGCGTTTCGATCATGCCATGGTGTTCAAGCTTCACATAACGTTCGGGTGAATTTGATGCGTAAGCAATATTGTCGCCTTCGACATAGGCTCCAAAGGGTGCGGGGCTTCCTTCGCGCAATGCTATATAGAAGGCGAGGGGATCGTAGTGGGATGGTCGAGAAGCGGTAAAACATTGAGCAAGATTAGCTTGAAATATGTCGCCGCGTAGAATGGCTTCTATCACCTCGCTGACGGCTGCCTCATAGGTCTCTTTGGTGAAATTCGATTGCCAATTGATTATGGGTGGATTTTTTGCGCGCGCTCGTGGTGCTGTCTTCAGTCTTGCTTGGAAAGTATCGAGCCGTTCTTCAGCGCGTTTCAATCGACGTGACTCATCTGTCTCAGGAAAGCCTGAAGAAATGAGATAGGCTTTGGTTGTCAACGCGTCATATGCGTAGACAACATCATAAAAACCAAACGAGAGATCGGCTTCACCCAAATAAGATTTCGGCATCGCGGGGATTGACTCAAAAGCACTCCCAAATTCGTAAGAGATAAAGCCGATGGCACCGCTTGCGAGTGGTGGCCCGTCTTTCAAGGCATCAAGCGTAAAGAGTTGAAATCTTTCTTTGAATAATGCGAAAGGTTCACCCTCCAAGCGATCGCCCTGCCAAAAGGCTTGGTCGTTCTTGATGTCAAAGCGCGCGAAGGGATCAGCGGCCACGAATGACCATCGTGCAAGGTCAGACGCTTTCGAGCCGCTGTCGAGAAAAGCAAGATACGGCAAGCCCTCAAAGGCACGCAGAGCCAATGTCGGCTCAATCGGCGCAATCTCCCGAATAAGAGGGTAACGACTAGGCATGGGCTGAGAGCGTCTCGCTTTGAAAGATCATTGAAGCGGGATGTCACACGGCAGGGTAAATGTCTGTCGTGTTCGCGTCAGGAGGATGACGCGTCGCCGTCGTTTTAGCGAGAAAAACCGGTCAGCCGATCAATTTGCCGAAGAGACCTTTTTTCTTTTCGGGCTCCGCACCTTCCGGAGGCGGAGCCACAACGGCGCCGAATTTTTCAAAGAAATCACCGGCGAGTTTTTTTGCCGTAGCGTCGATCAAACGACCGCCGAGCTGGGCCAATTTACCGCCGATTTGGGCATCAACCGTATAAGTGAGAAGCGTCGCATCGCCGTCGGCCTCAAGCGTTACTTTGGCGCCGCCTTTGGCAAAGCCTGCAGCGCCGCCCGAGCCTTCGCCCGAGATCGTATAGCCATTCGGCGGATCAAGGTCGGAAAGCGTCACCTTGCCTGTGAAGGAGGCTTTTACCGGTCCGATTTTCAGCGTCACTTTCGCGGCCATTTCATTTTCGCCGGTCATCTCGACCGTTTCACAGCCCGGAATACATTGGCGCAAGACATCGACATTATTGAGCGCGGCATAGACCACTTCGCGCGAGGCTTCGATGCGTTGGGTTCCCGACATATCCATGGTGGCATTTCCTCAAAAAAGGGGGCCGCTCAAAGCGCGTGCCTCATGTCAAAACTTTACTCAGGAAACGCGGCTCTGGCCAGTAGTACTTCGGGCGGAGAGGTCAGCGGGGCGCCACCGCGGCAATCTCGACAATATGGATCCAGGAATCGAGAAGACGCCAGCCGACCAGACGTCTTTCGGTTCCCTCTGGCAAAACATGGGTTGTGAGATGATCGACCCATTCGCCCGATAGGCCGAGCTTTATCGCGAGGCTCTCCGGTGTCAGCGCCTCGCGGGTTGAAAAGGATGTGGGCAGAGGCGCGCCACTTCGGATTTTTCCCGATAGCCGATCATGGATCGAAGCCCAATGGCGGGATGCGAGTTTTTCTTTGACCGCTTCAATTTCAACGCGCGCGGTGTCGGTATCCGCGACATGATAGAGATGTTGACCAAGCATATTCGGAAACAAGATTGCATGGTCGGGGAAGCGCTCAAGAATTGCATCGAATGATGTGAAGATATTCTCTAAGTCGAAGTTAAGTTTGGTGCCGGCGTTGTTTAACGGTCGTCCGTGATTAAAACGGAAAATCCGCTCCGCCAAAGGATCAAGATCAATCGCGTTGATCTCTTTAAACCGAACCAAAAAGTCGGTTGGCAGACACCACCCTGCGCTTGGTCCCAAGAGTAAAAGTTTTTTTTGGGGTGGATGCCAGTGATCAAGCGCAGCGGCAACAGAGTCGATGAAATCCATCCAATAGCGTCGCCGCCAGAGTGCGCGCCAATGCCAGACGAGACCGCCACTCGGCGTGAAATAGGCTCCCTCATACTGATCGCGCTGAGTCATAGTGAAGTGCGCGCGTCAGCCGAGATGGGCTGCAAAATGAGCAAGTGTGCGCGTGCGCGCCAGAGCGGCGCTCGCTTCGTCATAACTGCCGCGTTGGTCGCAATTGAATCCATGATCAGCAGCATAAACATAAACTGTTGCATCAGCGCGGGCGTCTTTAAACTCATTCACGCCGCTCATGGGGATATGCGCGTCGCGCTCCCCAAAATGAAGTATCGTCGGCACATTCGGCGCGAGATCCTTCATCGCGGTCACGCCGCCGCCATAATAAGCGGAAACGGCTGAGAGGCCTGAAAGCGAACACGCCGCGGCATAGGCCATCGTGCCGCCCCAGCAATATCCCACAAGACCGGTCTTGCCGCTTTGTCCGGCAAAGGCGATGGCCGCAGCGATGTCGCGCAAGGTTGCGTCACGGTCGAGCGCAAAAGCGATATCGCGACCCGTCTTCACATCATCCGGTCCATAACCCACTTCAAACTGTTTCGTCTTGCGATCAAACAGAGCCGGGGCAACAGCAAGATAACCGTGCTGCGCATAGAGGTCCGCGACACTGCGGATATGGCTGTTCACGCCGAAGATTTCTTGCAGCACTACGACGCTGGCTTTGGGTGTGCCTTCGGGACGGGCGATATAGGCGTCAAGCACAAAACCATCGCTCGCCGTTAACTTAATCCACTCACCCATAAGTTCCACTCCTCAAATCATTACCATGCGCACCTGAGCCGCTTAGCTCTCGCCGAGCTCAGATACAATAGCCCCGATTACGCGGCTGTCGGTTGGATCCGTCATGGTTGAGAAGGCGGCCACGAGATCGCCATTCCGGCCGATCAGATATTTGTGAAAATTCCAGCGTGGCGTTTCGGCGGGTTTGCGGCTCGCGGCCCATTGATAGAAGGGATGGGCCTCTGACCCTTTAACCGGGGCCTTGGCGGCAATCGGGAAGGTCACGTGATATTCACCCTCGGCGCGGGCGAGAATTTCCGCTTTTTCACCCGGCTCTTGGCCCCCAAAATCATTTGAGGGAATGGCCAGCATTTTGAAGCCGCGCGGCTCAAACCGCGTGTATATCTGTTGAAGGCCGGCGAACTGGCCCACAAAGCCGCATTGCGAGGCGGTATTGATGACCATAATCGGGTGGCCCTGCCAATCGGCAAGACGCAAGGGTTTGCCGTCAAGCGTTTCAAAGGAAAATGACCACGCATTTTGGGCGGCAAAGGCGCTTTTCAAACCGGCGTGTGAAACAACCAGCCCGCCAATACCTGCTAAAATCGACCGTCTCGACCAATCAGCCATGGATCTCTCCTGTTTGGTTTGAGGATTTTATGAGTTTACGAAAAAACGAGGGCGCCGGACCAATCTTTTCGGCCCTCGTCGCCTGTCCTCGGCTGTGATAATCCGGCTTTCGATGTCGCGAACCCGCGCGTGGGCGACGGCGATAAGGAAAAACCTGTGTTCGGCACAATGTAAGACGAGTCTATGAACGGAATGACGCAAAAAGACTTTGACACGGGTGGCCGCCGCTTAGGCGGACACGGGCGAAGCCTTGTCATGGGCATTCTCAATGTTACACCCGATTCTTTTTCTGATGGCGGCCGTTTCAACGAGGTTGAACGGGCAGTCGCTCAGGCGTTGCGCATGGCGGAAGAGGGTGCTGACATCATCGATATCGGTGCTGAGTCAACGCGACCGGGCCACGAACCAGTTTCTGCGGCCACGGAAATCGCACGGCTTTCGCCGGTGCTTGAGGCTTTGCGTGGTCGGATCAATTGCCCCATCTCTGTCGATACGATGAAGGCGCCGGTTGCTGAAGCGGCGCTTCGTATTGGTGCGACGATCATCAATGATGTGTGGGCTTTCTCGCGCGATCCTCGACTTGCGCCTTTAGCCGCAGAGCAGGGCGCAGCCATTGTTCTTATGCATAATCGGGAAACCATCGATCCCACGATTGATATCGTCGAAGACATGCTTCGCTTTTTGTATACGGCGTTAAAGCGGGCGCTGGATGCCGGTGTGCCGCAGGAAAAAATTACGCTCGATCCGGGGATCGGTTTCGGCAAAACACTTGAGCAAAATCTTGAAGCGCTCATATCCATTTCGAAATTGAAAGAATTAGGCTGCGCTGTTCTTGTTGGCGCCTCGCGCAAATCAATGATTGGAAAAATCATTCCGTCTGAAACGGATGAGCGACTTCCCGGAACGATTGCGCTTCATACGGCTGCCATATTGAAAGGCGCTGATGTGATCAGAGTTCATGACGTCAAAGAAGCGGTGCAGGCTTCTCGTGTGGCTGACCGGTTGAGGGGATTGTAATGGATCGCGTTCGTATAAATGTGACCAAACTCGCTTTGTTCGCCTATCATGGTGTCAATGATGAAGAGCAAAAGCTTGGTCAGCGCTTCTATATCGACATGGCTTTGGTGGTTGCTCCTGTTTCCGCGACGAGAACCGACAAGCTCGATGATACGATTTCCTATGAAGACGTCATCCATTGCGCGGAAGATGCGTTTCTTGAGAAAAAATATCGCACGATTGAGCGCGCGGCCCATGCCGTCGGCTCTTCGATCATGGAACGCTTCCCGACGATCCAAACTTTATCGGTCACGGTGCATAAGCCTTCGGCGCCGGTCGCTGCGATTTTTGATGATGTTGCGGTGACGGTGGATTTCTCCCGTAATGGCTGAGGCTCTGATTAGTCTGGGGAGCAATATTGGTGATCCTTTGGCGGCTCTTCATCAAGCCATGGATCATTTGTCCCGTGATCCCGATATCGCCATCAAGGCTCAATCAAGCTTTTATCGCACAGCGCCCGTCGGGCCTGTCGCACAGGATGATTTTATCAACGCGGCTCTGCTTCTCACAACAACGCTCGCACCTGATGTGTTGATGAAAAGGCTTCTCGATATTGAGACGAAAATGGGTCGTGACCGGACCCATGCGGTACGATTTGGACCCCGCGTTATAGATCTTGATCTGATCCTTTATGATGATGTTAAACAAAAAAGCGCTCTTGTTGAATTGCCACACCCGCGTTTTCGGGAGCGCGCCTTTGTTCTTGTGCCCTTGTCCGAAATTGCACCGGAATGGCGTGTCGATAATGTCCCACTCTCGGACCTCGCCGCTGCCTTAGACGATACCGGCGTGACCCGTATCGGGTAGAGGCTCGATTTTTGATACTCGCTCGCAAGTCGGGCCCATAATGCATTCGCCGCCGATCAATCCGGCCGATTGACGGGGATTATCCTTTTCTGAATGGCTGCTTTCTCGATAGGCTTCTTCCCTAATCCCGCTTTTGCCCCTAGTTTTACGCTCGAACAGGTCGGAAGGGCCTGAGGCGGGAATGGGAGCAGGGTTTATGTCGGGAGCAACAGCGCCAGCGGTTGAGAATTTGGACTTCGAGGATATCCGTGACGGGCTATCATCGGGACAAATCCTGCTCGTCGACGTCCGCGAGCCGAATGAATTTGAAGCGGGCCATATTCCCGGCTCTATCCTCGTGCCTTTGTCTCAGTTCTCGGTTGCGGATATTCCGGATGCGGCCGGTCGTCGTGTCGTGTTGTCCTGCCGGTCCGGACGCCGGTCTTTGACTGCGGCAGCCATGGCGTTTGATCAAGGCCTACCGATTGACGCCCATTATGCGGGCGGCTTTATTGATTGGGTGGCCGCAGGCGGGCCGGTTGATACGGGCCTCTGACAGGAATCGCAAAGAAATGAGGGCGCGACGAGGCGACACAGGGTTTTGACCTCGCCAAATCGGTCCCTACTTTTTAGAATAAGTGAAATTTGGTTTTTGAATATAACGGGAGTGGTCAGATGAGCATGAAGAAATTTGGTATCGGCCAACCGATCCGTCGCGTCGAAGATGTGCGGCTGCTGACGGGTGGCGGCCATTACACGGCTGATTATACGCCAGATAAATCGCTTGAGAGCTTCGTTCTGCGTAGCCCCTATGCGCATGCCACTTTTACCATCAAGGATCTTGAAGCCGCGCGCGCGATCAAGGGCGTGAAGCTGATTCTGACTGCCGATGATCTGACCGAACTTGGTGATGTGCCCTGTTTGGCGCCACTTGAAAATGATGACGGCTCGAAAAATCACGTCGCAGATATTCCGGTACTTGCCAAAGGGACTGCGAAATTCGTCGGCGATGCGATCGCATTCGTTGTTGCAGAAAGCATGAATGCGGCGAAAGACGCGGCTGAGGCGATTGTCATTGACTATAAGTCGATGCCTGCCGTCGTCGATATTCGCGGTGCTGTCGCGAAAGGCGCGCCTTCGGTTTGGGCCCAACAGAAAGACAATCTCGCTTATGAGCAAACGCTCGGCGACATGAAAAAGGTTGATGCGGCCTTTGCGAAAGCAGATCAAGTCATCAAGCTTGAAATCGAAAACAACCGTCTCATTACCAATTACATGGAAACGCGTGGTGCGGTCGGTGAATATGATTCAGCGACGAAGAGCTTCAAGCTGACGGTCTCAAGCCAAGGCGTGCATGGTTTGCGCGATACGCTGGCCGAGAAAATTATGAAGGTGAAAGCTGACAAGGTTCATGTTGTCACCGGCGATGTTGGCGGCGGATTTGGAACAAAGACCTTCATGTATCGTGAATACCCGCTTGTTCTGGAAGCGGCACGTCGTTTGAAGCGTCCAGTGAAGTGGATTGCTGATCGCGCCGATCATTTCCTTGGTGATGCTCATGGTCGCGACAATATCACGGCGATGGAGTTGGCCGTCGACAAATCCGGAAAATTCTTGGCACTCAAAGCGGATGTCGTCGGTAATCTCGGTGCTTATGCATCGCAATTCGGTCCCTATATCCACTATCTCTGCGCATCGATGATGACGGGTGTTTACAAAACGCCTTTGATCGCGGTGAGACTGCGGGCCGTTTATACAAATACAGTTCCGGTTGATGCCTATCGCGGCGCAGGCCGTCCAGAGGCTGCTTATAATCTTGAGCGTCTTGTCGACTTCGCGGCACGCGAACTCGGTATGAAGCCCGAAACATTGCGGCGGAAAAATTTCATCGCGCCGTCGTCGATGCCTTACAAGACGCCGGTTGGCGATCGTGTTTACGATACGGGCCATTTTGATCAACATCTGACCCAGGCGCTTTCAGTATCTGATTGGGAAGGCTTCAAGACGCGCCTTAAAGACTCGAAGAAAAAGGGTAAATTGCGCGGCATCGGTTTAGCGACCTATATCGAATGCACGGCTTGGGGCGATGGCGAAGATGTAGCTGTTGATCTCGAGAAGGATGGTAGCGTGACGATTTATTCAGGCACGCAATCGAATGGTCAGGGGCATGCGACAGCCTATGCACAATTCGCATCACAACATCTCGATCTGCCGCTCGACAAAATCAAGGTCGTGCAGGGAGATACGGCCCGCGTGGCAACCGGTCATGGTACAGGTGGATCGCGCTCTATCCCGGTTGGCGGTGTCTCTACTTTTGTCGCTGCAAAAGATTTGTCGGAGAAGCTCAAGAAGTTGGCGTCCGATAAACTCGAAACAACGGTTGCTGATCTTGAAATCGTTGAGGGAGCGGTACGCGTCGCCGGAACGGATCGCAAAATCAGCTTTGCGGATATCGCGAAACTACCAGGTGCTACGCCTGATATGACACGCGGTATTGGTGCCTTCACGCCACCTGATGCCACCTATCCAAATGGCACGCATGTCGCCGAAGTCGAAGTTGATCCTTTGACGGGCACGGTATCGATTGTAAATTACACGATCTGCGATGATTTCGGCATTGCCGTGAATCCGCTCTTGCTCGCCGGCCAGGTCCATGGCGGTGTCGCGCAAGGCATTGGTCAGGCTTTGTTAGAAAATACGGTCTATGACAAAGATGGTCAGCTCGTCTCCGCAAGCTTGATGGATTACACACTACCGCGTGCTGATGATTTGCCGAATTTCCACTTCGAAACAATGAATGTGCCGTCAACGACAAATCCGCTTGGCATTAAAGGTGCGGGCGAGGCGGGATCAATCGGATCGACACCGGCGATTATGAATGCGGTTATCGATGCGCTTGATCGAGGTTATGGCATTCGTCATTTGCAGATGCCTGCAACACCGCATCGCATCTTTGAAGCGATTGCGTCAGTGCAGCGTCACGCCGCAGAGTGAGCGACGACTTTATATAAATTGAGATTGATATAAACGGGCCTACGGGCCCGTTTATTCCATCACGGCGGCTTTGAGGATACATACCATCGTCGCGTGTGCCGGCGCATCGGAAACATTGCGCACAATATGCGGACGGTCGCAGCGATAGCGGAGTGTTTCACCCGCGCGCGCGATTTGTGTAACGCCCGCAACTTCAACTTCCATCTCTCCTTCAAGAACCGAGAGACATTCAATCGACCCGCGTTGATGCGAGTCTGATTCAAGCACGCCGCCGGGATCAGCATGGACATCATACCATTGCAACCATTCGACGGTCTTGATCCAACCGATGATGGCGAGCTTCACTTTGCCGTCATCAGAAAGAAGGATCGGCGTGTCACCGCGCGATGTCTTGTCGATGAACGGTTCGTCTTCTGAAACCGAGAGCACGCGTTCGATTGAGACATCGAGGGCTTGCGACAATCGCCAGATCGTCGCGAGCGTCGGATTGGTCTCGTTGCGCTCAATTTGGCTGATGATCGATTTGGCGACACCGGATTGCTCGGCGAGTTCCGATAAAGACAATTGGTAAGCCTTGCGCAGACGTTGGATCGTCTTGCCGAGTTGGCCGGAGAGAGCCTGAGCGCCGCTATCGAGGACGCGAGCCCTGTCTTTTCCCTCGACTCCCATGCGCATTCTCCGATCAAACCTGATTTCGTTTCGTTCGACGAACGAATTTGTTCAGAATAAAGGATTTTTTGGACGATGAAAAGTGGTGATCAGCGCGGAGACCTGACGCTCCGGTCGAGCGCGATGGTCGCTAAGAGGGCGATGAGGGCAATCGCAATACAGGTTGAAAGCGCCACCACCGGCCCTTTTGCATCCGTCACCATGGCGATTGTAGCCGGTGCGAAGGCTTTCGCGACAAGGGCGGGGGCTGAGAGTAACCCTAGGCGCCGTCCATACCCCTCAGCACCAAAGAGCTCATAAGGCATCACGCCGCGCGCAATGGTCGATAGTCCTGCTGAGGCACCGTAAATCAGTCCGAAAATACAGGCGGTCGCAAGCGTGGGAGGGAGGAGAAGGGGAATCGCGAGGGCAACCGGAAAGAGTCCCATCGTGACGAGTCCCAAGCCCATCACCGAGAGATTGCGACCGAATAGTAGTTCAATGAACCGCGCCGCCACTTGTGAAGGGCCGATCAATGTACCCGCAAGCATCGCCGCCCCAACGCTCATGCCGAGTGTTTCAAAGAGCGAAAGCACATGAATCGACATTGCATTCAACACAAAGCCTTGTGCTGAAAAAATCAATGCGAAGAGGATCATTGCTTTTACAAGCTTGTCTTTTGAAACCTGCGCCGTGCCACTGATTATCTTCGTCAGATCGGCTTCGTCGCTCGCATTTATGGGAGTCGAAGCAACCAAGGAAGGATAGGGCTTGCGCAAGGCATAGAAAATCAACGGGCCGCTGATACAAAGCATGACAGCCGCATCAAAGAGACAAATGCCGCGCCAATCCATCTGGGTGAGCAATATCGATGTAATTGGCCATGTTACGGTTGATGAAAAACCGGCAACTAACGTTAACCCCGAAATGGCACGGCGCGTGGCTGATCCTGAAAGCTGCGCTAAGCTCGCAAATGAAGAGTCGTAAAGACAAGCCGACATGCCAAGGCCCATCACGCCCCAAGCGATTGAGAAGAGAACAACACTGGTTGATTGACTGAGAATGACCATGCCACTTGCTGAAATCAGCGTGCCCGTCAGCATGACCGGCAAACCGCCATGGCGATCAACAAGACGGCCTGAGAGAGGACCAAAAACGCCCATCAAAAGAGTGGCGATGGCAAAGCCTGAATAGACAAAGCCGTCCGACCATCCGGTCTCAGCTAGGATCTTGGGGCCAATCAAAGCGAGCGTATAATAAAGCGCTCCCCAATTGATGATCTGTGCGACGCCGAGTGCTGCGATGCGTGGACCCAATCCCCCAAATGAAAAGGCGTGTTTCATTTCCAGAAGGCGTGGAAGTGATGAACGGGGCCTGATCCGCTTCCGATATGAAGTGTCGAAGAGGCTTCAAGCGCAGCGGTCACATAGGCTTTTGCTGACGACACGGCCTCATCAAGCGCTAAGCCTTTGGCAAGACCTGCAGCGATGGCGGCGGACAAAGTACAGCCTGTGCCATGTGTATTTTTTGTTGCCACGCGGCGTGCAGCGTATCGCTTGACACCGGAAGGCGTGATCAACAGATCAACGCTTTCATCACTCGTGCCATGACCGCCTTTCATCAAAACGGCTTTGGCTCCCAATGCAATCAAGCCTTCACCTTGCTTTTGCATATCAGTTTCTGTTGAGGCCATGGATAGACCAAGCAGCGTTGCCGCTTCAGCAAGATTGGGTGTGATCAATGTCACCCGCGGAAAGAGGTCTTCGACGATGGCTGTGGCGGCATCTTCACGGATCAGACGATCGCCGCTTGTGGCCACCATGACGGGGTCGAGAACGACGAAAGGCGGGGTCCATTTATTTAGCCCTGCGGCCACCGCCGCAATAATATCAGTCCGACTTAACATGCCGATTTTTACGGCATTCACCGAGAGATCAGAAAAGACTGCATCGATTTCGGCCGTTACAAAATCGGCGGGTGCGTCATGGATGGCGGTCACGCCTTTTGTATTCTGCGCGGTTAAAGCCGTAATGACACTCGCGCCATAAACACCGAGCGCCGAGAAGGTTTTGAGATCGGCCTGAATACCGGCGCCGCCGCCGGAGTCTGATCCTGCAATGGTAAGCGCAATGGCGGTCATGCGAGCGGCCCTCAAAACAACAAATCTTAGCGTGCGGGGGTAAGCGCCCTCAGCATAAAACACGCGTTAGAGGATTATGGCCGTATCTGCAACCTGAGTGAATGCGAAAGATCTATCAGCCTTGGTCGGCATCCATGAGCGCGAAGGCTTGACGACGAAGATCGCTCAGTGAGGCGCCGCCGAGGCTTTCACCAAATTCTGGTTTATCATTTGGTTCTGATGGGTCCTCAGCAAGGGCCAATCTATCCCGACAAAAAGAAAGGATCTTTATCAGCGCTTCGACCTGTCGCCCTAATTGGCTTTGTCGAGCCGATAGAGAAATAATTTGATTGACGGATTGAGTGAGAGACAAGATCGCTTCAGCAGGAAGTTCTGTGATCTCAAGACGATCAATTTGATCACGCATTTGATCCGCTTCTGAAGCCAATGAAAACGCGTTTGAGGATAGGTCTTTCGCTAAGCTGTCAATAGGATCTTGTCCTTGGTGACGAGGTAAAGCGATAGCCGCGATCAGAGT
>CANGSG010000049.1 GCA_947456435.1 Hyphomicrobiales bacterium | reverse complement strand
TCCTCGAATTGGCAGACGGCATTGCAGTCGTTGAGTTTGCGGATGAAAAGGAAACAAAAGGCGAAGCCAAGCGGGTTATCTTTTCACGCAAATTCGCCTGCCCGGTTTCCGGTTTTACGATTCCTGAAATCGAGCCCCGCCTTTTCTCTTTCAACAATCCTTTTGGGGCTTGCCCCGTTTGTGATGGTTTGGGTCATGAAATGCGCATCGACCCCGATCTCGTCATTCCCGATGAAAGCCTCACACTGAAGGCCGGTGCTGTTGCGCCATGGGCGAAATCAAGCTCCCCTTATTATGCTCAAACTTTGCAAGCCCTCGGAAGCCACTTCGGCTTCAAGCTGACAAGCAAATGGAGTGATCTCACAAAGAAAGCGCGTGAAGCGGTTCTGTTTGGAACGGATGATGAAGATATCCGTTTTTCCTATGACGATGGCTCGCGCTCTTACACTGTAAAAAAACCTTTCGAAGGCGTTGTGAATAATCTCGAACGCCGTTGGAAAGAGACAGACAGCGATTGGGCGCGTGAAGAAATCGGAAGGTTTATGTCCGAGACACCATGCTCCGCCTGTAATGGTCATCGCCTGAAACCCGAAGCGCTCGCGGTAAAAATTGACAATCATCATATCGCGGATGTTTCGAAATTCTCAGTTGC
The DNA here is from genome assembly GCA_947456435.1 of Hyphomicrobiales bacterium. GTDB lineage: Bacteria > Pseudomonadota > Alphaproteobacteria > Rhizobiales > Beijerinckiaceae > CAIUPE01. The sequence goes on along the minus strand of CANGSG010000049.1, from coordinate 12,308 downwards.
TGATGCACATCGTTGGTTTGAACGCTTGCCCAAAGCGTTGTCAAAAAAACAAAATGAAATCGCAGGACGGATATTGAAAGAGATCCGTGATCGTCTGACATTTCTTGTCGATGTCGGACTCGATTATCTGACACTCTCTCGGAATTCTGGTTCATTGTCAGGGGGTGAAAGCCAACGCATTCGCCTCGCTTCACAGATCGGCTCGGGCCTTTCGGGTGTTCTCTATGTTCTCGATGAGCCCTCAATTGGTCTTCATCAGCGCGATAATGAGCGTTTGCTCGGGACGCTCAAAAGATTGCGCGATCTCGGGAATACCGTCATCGTTGTGGAACATGATGAGGACGCGATCTTACAAGCCGATTGGGTTGTCGATGTTGGCCCGGGTGCGGGTATTCATGGTGGCAAGATTGTTGCCGAAGGTACGCCGAAAGATATTCTCGCTCACCCAAAATCTCTGACCGGAAAATATCTCAAAGGCGAAATGGGTGTCCCCACACCACCACAGCGTCGTAAGCCCCAAAAAGGCCGGATGCTGAAACTCATTGGTGCCCGCGGCAATAATCTTAAAAATGTGACCGCCGAAATTCCGCTTGGAACTTTTACCTGTATCACCGGTGTGTCGGGCGGCGGTAAATCGACTTTAATCATCGACACCCTCTATCGCGCTGTTGCACGGCGTTTGAATGGGGCGTTTGAGCAGCCCGCTCCGTTTGATCGCATTGAAGGCCTCGAACATCTCGACAAGGTGATTGATATCGATCAGTCACCAATTGGTCGCACGCCACGTTCTAATCCCGCGACCTATACTGGTGCTTTCACGCCAATCCGTGAATGGTATGCGGAATTACCGGAAGCAAAGGCGCGCGGCTATCAACCGGGGCGCTTCTCCTTCAACGTGAAGGGTGGACGATGCGAGGCCTGTCAGGGTGACGGTGTCATCAAGATCGAGATGCACTTCTTGCCGGACGTCTATGTGACTTGCGATGTCTGCAAGGGACGACGCTATGATCGCGAAACGCTAGAAGTGAAGTTCCGCGATAAATCCATTGCCGATTTGCTCGACATGACCGTAGAGGAAGCCGCCAATCTCTTTAAGGCGGTACCCTCAATCCGGGAGAAGATGGAGACCCTCGCCCGCGTCGGCCTCGACTATATCAAGGTTGGCCAACAGGCGACGACTCTCTCCGGCGGGGAAGCCCAACGGGTAAAACTCTCCAAGGAGCTCTCACGCCGGGCAACCGGCCGGACGCTCTATATCCTCGATGAGCCGACAACCGGTCTTCATTTTCATGACGTGGCCAAGCTTTTGGAGGTGCTCCATGAGCTCGTTGATCAAGGCAATACCGTCATCGTGATCGAACATAACCTCGAAGTGGTGAAAACCGCTGACTGGATCATCGACATGGGACCGGAAGGAGGCGATGGCGGCGGCGTAATCGTGGCTCAGGGCACGCCCGAGGATATTGTTAAGGGCAATAAGGGTCATACGGCCCGATTCCTTGCTGAAATCATGGCCAGAAGGCCCCCGAAATCCGGAAAATCGAAGTCGGGTTCAATTGCGGCCAAATAGTGTCTTCTATGTGAAAATTGGATGGCATTAGGACTTATTTAATTCAGATCGCACGAAAATGCATAGCTGACTTGCTATCTGACCGTCTGGTCAAACTTCGTTATCCCTTTTATATGCAGTGCAACAATTTCAGTGACGACCCGTCTCGGACCACGAGATGTGTGGCTGCACTGCTTGTCCGAACATAAAGAGGTAATGACACTATGCTTACGATTTCTACTTTGAAGAGCAATCTTCGCCGCTGGGCCCGCGTTCGTAACACGATCCGCGAGCTCTCCCAGCTTACAGACCGTGACCTTGCCGATCTCGGCATTTCACGCAGCGACATCCGCTTCATCGCAAAGAAGCACGCCGCTGCCCGCTAACTAATTTGCCCGGGCATCGTCTCCCCCCTCCCATGACGATGCTTTGGTTTTTCGGTTCTGCGGATTTCCCCTTTTTCCAAAAACCGAACGAGACGCCCGCCACCCCTCCCGGCGGGCGTTTTCGTTTTTGAGGGTTAGTCTTGTTCGGGCATGGCGCGCGCATTATGGTCCGCGCTATGTCAATCAAACCCATACACATCATCGGCGGCGGCCTTGCCGGCTCGGAAGCCGCTTGGCAAATCAGCCGTAAAAACATTCCCGTCATTCTTCATGAAATGCGCCCGGTGCGCAAAACAGCCGCTCATCAAACCGATGCGCTGGCAGAACTCGTCTGTTCCAATTCCTTCCGCTCGGATGATGCGAAAGCGAATGCGGTCGGTCTTCTTCACGCCGAGATGCGCAAACTCAATTCACTGATCATGGCCTCTGCTGATCGCAATCAAGTTCCTGCCGGCGGCGCCTTAGCCGTTGACCGCGACGGTTTTGCGGCTGCCGTGACCGAGGCCATCGAACGAGAACCATTGATCACAATTGAACGCGGTGAAGTGAATGGTCTTCCCCCAAAAGAATGGGACAATGTGATTATTGCTACAGGCCCCCTGACATCAAATGCCCTTGCGGAAGCAATTTTGTCCATCACAGGTGAAAAGCAGCTTTCTTTCTTTGATGCCATTGCGCCCATTATTCACAAAGAAACAATCGACTTCAATTTCGCCTGGTATCAAAGCCGTTATGACAAAGTGGGCCCTGGAGGAACAGGCGCTGATTACATTAATTGTCCGCTTGATAAAGAGCAGTATTTCGCTTTTGTCGACGCGCTATTGCAAGGCGAAAAAACTGAATTCAAAGAGTTTGAAGGCGTTCCCTACTTCGATGGCTGTCTACCGATTGAAGTGATGGCGGCGCGCGGCGCCGAAACATTACGCCATGGTCCCATGAAACCCGTGGGCTTAACCAATCCGCATAACCCAACAGTGAAACCCTATGGCATTGTGCAATTACGACAGGATAATGCACTCGGTACGCTCTACAATATGGTTGGATTTCAAACGAAGCTTAAATATGCCGAACAAGTTCGTATCTTCCGTACAATCCCCGGATTAGCGAATGCCGAATTCGCGCGCTTGGGCGGATTGCATCGAAACACCTATTTGAATTCGCCTTCTCTACTTGATCCCACTTTAAAATTGAAAGCTGAACCACGCCTGCGCTTCGCGGGACAAATTACCGGTTGCGAAGGCTATGTCGAAAGCGCGGCGATTGGTCTGGCGGCTGGCCGTTTCGCCACCGCCGAGCGGTTGAGCCTTGACCTTCCAATCTTCCCCTCAACAACAGCGCTTGGCGCTCTTATCAATCACATCACGGGCGGTCATATCGCGACAATTGATGCTGGGCCTCCAAGCTTTCAACCGATGAATATCAATTTCGGCTTGTTCCCTCCCATTGCAGCGCCAACGAAAGACGACACGGGCAAACGTTTACGGGGCACAGAGAAATCAATCGCCCGCAAACATGCGCTGACCGCCCGTGCGGCAATTGACATTGATTTATGGATTAATTCGATAAACTGAAAGCGTGTCAAATGCGCGCGAACATCATGCGCAAAAGAATACGCCATGCAGAAGGTAAAGCGCGATCAACCATGGTTCCCCGAGAAAGCTGATCAAGAAATGGTTCAGCAAAAGCCAAAGGTAAAAATGCGGGCTTTATATTTTCTGGAACAGTTTGCAAAGCAGCTCGAGTCTTCACAAGATGTTCGCGCGCAAGATCAACAAGATCAGTTTGTGTGAGCTCTGTTCGTCCCTCTCGAATAAGATCAATCAACCCCAGAACCATTCCCGCATAACCGGAAGCATCACTTGTTTTAGGATCGCGACCCTCATTCAAAATCAAAGATGCGAGCTGAATAAGTGTGGCGTGACATTGCCCGCAATAAAGTTCGAGCGCGGCTTCATCAGGTCTCTTCATCGGGTCTTCAGCTGAAAGCCGCAAAGCGCGTGCCTCAATCAAAGAGATGAGCGGTGCACGCGGCAAAGAAAAGCGCATGCATGTTGCAAGCAGTGCTTCGCCATAGGGATGAGACTGCAACTCCCCTTCGCGCTCGCCATTCAAACCATCGATCCACCATTGCATTCGGATCTCACCCAAAGCGGGTTCGGACACAATGAGAGGGATGCGTCTGATCTCGATGGCAAATGCATAAAGCGACAAAAGTGCATCGCGTTGATCAGAGGGCGCAAAGAGAACCGACCAATAAGAAACGGGATCGAAATCTTTGACAAAGCGGGAAAGCTCGGGCGACATCAAGAGGCCGTTACGGAAGAGCAATGAGGGCAGCAGCTACGCGCCGATGCTCGGCGACAAGCACATTATAAGTGCGTGCAGCAGCCAGCGTTGCCATCATATCAAATTGAAAACGATATTCACGAAATCGCCACAACAAAGGCTCGGCAAGATGGATGATTTTTTCACCCGTACCGATCAGCACAAAATCGATGTCATATGCTTCCGCAAACAAAGGCTGAAATGATGTTGATGTGAGATCACTCACTGAATTAATCGGCCAGGCATGAACGCCCGACGGTAAAATCAAAATAGACCCGCGATGGGACATATCGGCAAAGCGAAACCCGCCCTGCCCGACCGCATCAAGGGGATGGCGTCCGGGAACAAACCCTTCGCCGCGCGCACTCATCGCGAAGACGGTTTTGTTTCAGCAGCTTCTGAAGCGGTCTCTTGCGTATCCGTTGTTACGCGCGCACCCAAATAGATGAGCACCGGTGCTGCGATGAAGATCGATGAATAAGTGCCGATCACGACACCAAATATCATCGCCCAGGAGAAGCTCTTGATGACCGAACCGCCAAAGAGAACGAGCGCCAATAGTGCAAGCGAGGTCGTGACCGATGTCATCACGGTTCGCGATAAAGTCGAATTGATTGAGAGATCGAGCAGTTCCGCAATCGGCATTTTCTTATATTTGCGGAGCAATTCACGAATACGGTCAAACACCACAACCGTGTCGTTCAGCGAATAACCCACAATCGTGAGGATCGCCGCAATCGACGTCATATTGAATTCGATCTGCGTAATCGCGAAGAACCCCATCGTCAAAACAAGATCGTGAAGCGTGGCAATCACCGCGCCAACGGCGAACTGCCATTCAAAGCGGAACCACAAATAGATCAAGACAGCAACGATAGAGAGGACAACACCGAGAATGCCGGATTGCACAAGCTCACCCGAAACGCGCGGCCCCACCACTTCAACGCGGCGGAATTCATAGTCTTTGCCAAAATTTGAACGCGCGCGTTCGACAACAGCCTGTTGCCCCTTGTCTCCACCCGGCTGCAAACCGAAACGCAAAGACACTTCGCCCTGATTGCCAAATTCCTGCACCTCGACATCGCCGAGATCAAGTTCTGCCGCTACCGAGCGCACAGAAGCAATTTCCGCTTTGCCGGAGTTGGCCTTCATTTCGATAAGTGTACCGCCGGTAAAATCGATACCGAAATTAAGACCGATCGCGAAAAAGGCTGCGACCGAAATCACTGACAACAAAGCCGAGAACGGGAAGCTTAAGCGCCTAAACGCCATAAAGCCGAAGGATGTATCATCGGGAATGATGCGAAGGAGTTTCATGGGCTTCTCTCCCTCAGAACGGTAATTTTTGCGGACGCGCACGCGTATACCAGAGCGCAATCATCATACGCGTCATGGTCACAGCGGTTACAACCGTTGTCACAATGCCAAAGACCATCGTCACGGCAAAGCCGCGAACAGGTCCCGATCCTAAAAAGAACAGGATCGCTGCGGCAATGAACATGGTGACATTCGAGTCAATGATCGTCGCAAACGCACGCGTGAAGCCTGCATCAAGAGACGCAATCATACTGCGGCCTTGCCGCGCTTCTTCACGAATACGTTCATAAATCAACACGTTGGAGTCGACCGCGGTGCCGATGGTCAACACAATACCGGCAATACCCGGCAGCGTCAGCGTTGTACCGATCAAAGACATCATGGCAAAAATCAAAACGACATGGATGATGAGCGCGATATTCGCAAAAAGGCCGAAGAGCCCATAAGTGACAAACATAAAACCGACAACGAGCACAGCCGCTACATAGGCCGCAATTTTACCGGCATTGATCGAGTCTTGACCGAGGCCCGGACCCACAGTTCGCTCTTCAACAATCGTCAACGGTGCGGGCAAGGCACCCGCACGAAGGAGAATGGCGAGATTATTTGCTGCCTCGACTGTGAAGCGCCCTGAGATCTGCCCCTGCCCGCCGGTAATGGCGGTTTGAATACGTGGCGCGGAAATCACTTTCTTATCGAGCACAATAGCCAAAGCGCGTCCAACTGATTCAGTCGTCGCTGTACCGAAACGCTGCGCACCGCGGATATTAAATTTGAAGTTGACGATCGGCTCGCTGTTGCGCTGATCAAAGCCCGGTTGAGCATCGATCAAATCTTCACCTTGCACAATCACGCGCTTTTCAATCGGAAGCGGTGGTTGATTGGCTTCTGCTTGCGGCAGCATTTCAACTTCAGCCGATGCCGCACTGCTTTCAGCCACCATACGGAATTCAAGCTGCGCGGTTGTTCCGAGAATTTCCTTAAGGCGCTTAGGATCCTGCAAGCCTGGCACCTGAACGAGGATGCGATCAACGCCCTGACGCTGGATATTCGGCTCTGTTGTGCCAAGAGCGTCGATACGGCGCCGCAAGACTTCAATCGCCTGATCAATTGCTTTGCGAATTTTTTCGGTAACACCAGCATCGGTAATCGCCAGTGTGATCAGACCGTCCGGATCTTCAACAAGGTCAATCGCATTCTTACCACCACCAGACAAAAGAGATGAGGTCGGCGTGGCAAGCTCACGGAATTTTGGTAAAACCCGTTTACGTTCTGCCTCATCACTAATGCGAACGGATACGCCCCGCGGCAGAACGGCAAGCCCGCCTGCAAGTGCCACTTTCTCATCACGCAAAATACGGCGCATATCATCACGCAAGGTTGCCACTTGCGTTTTCAAAACCGCAGCACTGTCCACTTCGAGAAGCACATGCGACCCGCCCTGCAAATCAAGGCCGAGAACAATCGCCTGATGCGGGATCAACCATGACGGGAAAAAGCCGGGTGACGCTGAACGAAGCGCTGCACGCGTTTCAGGCGACAAAAGGCTTGGCGCGGCATAGAGAAACCCAGCAACGACAAGAAGCAGAATGGCAGCGATTTTGGCGCGGGAATAACGAAGCATGATGAATGAGTGCCAAACCGATCAGGATTTTACAGGTTCGCCTTTGGACCGCACATCGGCAATCGAGGCACGGGTCACGCGGACGCGGACATTGTCGGCAATTTCGAGCTCGACTTCGTTGTCATCAGTGACCTTGGCTACTTTGCCAATCAGTCCCCCGCTCATGACAACTTGGTCGCCACGACGAACATTTTTGATCATCTCTTGATGGTCCTTTTGCCGCTTCTGCTGCGGACGGATCATCAGAAAATACATGATGACAAAGATGAGGATGAAAGGAACGACCTGCATCAACATTTCAGAACCGCCCAAGGCGGACGCAGTTTGAGCATAAGCGGGCGTAATCACGTCAAAAACCTCCAAAAATCCAATTTCCAGGCAAGTCGATATCACCCCCGGAGAGTCGGCCGGGACTATAGCTTTTGGCCGTCATATTGCAATCAAAAGCACACCACTTTGATCAGGGTCCGCTTCTTCTACCGGCATGGACGATCGGCAATTTCGCCTGTATTGAACGAAAACCGTCTTTCCTCATGAAACCGATACGCGTTTAACCTATGTCAACTCTCATACCGCCCGCCTCCGAGCCGCTTCTTGTCGAATTGCGCCGCATTGCGGATGCGCTGGAGCGGTTAAAGCCCCCCGCAAAATCGGTCATTGATTTCTCGAGCGCCGATGCCTTTGTCTGGCGACCAGACACGGGACAGCTTGTCGCAGTCCCCAAGGTCAATCGGGTTGAAATGGCATTGCTGCGCGGTATCGATCGCGTCCGTGATCTTCTTAATGAAAACACCAACCGTTTCGCCCGCGGTCTGCCGGCCAATAACGCGCTTCTTTGGGGCGCGCGCGGTATGGGGAAATCCTCGCTCGTTAAGGCTGCTCACGCGGAGGCCGCGTCAATTGCAGCAAAAGCCCGAACCGCCGCTTTGAAGCTCGTCGAAATTCACCGCGAGGATATCGAGACGCTGCCGCATTTGATGGCCCTGATGCGGGAGTCACAATGCCGCTTCATCGTCTTCTGTGACGATCTTTCTTTTGATTCTAACGATACTTCATACAAGTCACTTAAAGCAGTACTTGAAGGCGGTATCGAAGGTCGTCCCGATAATGTGATCTTCTATGCGACTTCTAATCGTCGTCATCTCCTGCCGCGCGATATGATGGAGAATGAACGCGGCACGGCGATCAATCCCGGCGAAGCGATTGAAGAAAAAGTTTCGCTTTCGGATCGCTTCGGTCTCTGGCTCGGCTTTCATAAATGCAGCCAGGACGAATATCTCGATATGGTGCGCGGCTATGCGCGCCATTACGACTTACCGATTGATCGCGATAGCCTCGAGCATGAAAGTCTCGAATGGGCCACAACACGTGGCTCACGCTCTGGTCGAACGGCGTATCAATATATTCAGGATCTGGCCGGCCGTTTAGGCGTTGTTCTTGACGGTCGATAACACATAAAAAAAGCGGCCCTTACGGACCGCTTCTTGATAAGCTCAAAAGATCAAAATCAATCTTCGCTCAGGTGATCAACCGGATCGACCGGCACGGAACCTTTGCGCAACTCAAAGTGAAGTTGCGGCGCGGAAACGTCACCCGATTGCCCCGAGAGTGCAATCACTTGGCCGCGCTTGATCACATCACCACGTTTCACTTTAATCTCACTGGCGTTGGCATAAACCGATACCCAGCCATCCGAGTGGCGCACCATCACAAGATTGCCGAAACCTTTAACTTCACTGCCCGCATAAGCGACTGTACCCGCCTCGGCAGCTTTAATGGGTGTTCCTTCAGGCACAGAAATATTTATACCAGTGCTCTTCACGCCGCCCTTATCACCAAAGGCCTGAATGATGCGACCCTTAGCAGGCCAACGGAAACCGACAGTGCTAACTTTCGTCGCGTCCGATGCATTAGCAGGATCAGACGGCGTTGAACTCGCAGGTGCTTCTAATGCGGCCTGTTGTGCCGGAACGACCTGCTGAGCTTTCAGCGGTGTCTTTGTCTGCGCAAGCTTCTTGGGATCAGAATTTGACGTATCCGAAGCGGCGGCATCAGCCGGTGCATCTGTAACAGGCGCGGATGAGAGTGCCGCTGTTTTAGTCGTGACAGGTTTTGCTTTCGAGGGTTGGACGCCAGCAGCCACATGAACCGGAATAATGATCTTGGAGCCGGCCTTAAGCTTGGTATTTGGCTTTAATCCATTCGCGCTGCGAATAGCATCTTCTGGGACGCCGTACCGATCAGACAAGGTTTTGATCGTCTCGTCTTTCGCAAGTGTTACTTCGGTACCGCCTTCAACAACCCACTTACCGCCATCCGCTGCGGAAGCCACGGCTTTAGAATTAGGTACGGGCGATGACAGTGACGCAACTTTTTGTGTGGCAACGGGCGCCGGAGTTGATTTCGCGATGACGGAATTTTGAGCGGATGTTGAAGCGCCATTCGGTGCTGTCAAAGGCGCGGAAGCGATCGGACCGCTACTTTGATTTGCCGTGCCGGACGCTCCGACATCCGCAGCAGGGGTTAACCCGCTATTCTGAGAATTCGATAGAGATCCGGTTGTTTTCGGATCAAATCGGGCCGAACCCGAAAAGGGATTGAGCTGCTCGGACATACGAACAACATCCGTCCCGCATGCCGACATTATCAGGCAAAGACCGCAGGTGCTGAGAATACGAAGCGCGGGCCTTGAAAGCACGGACGACCTCCCGATCATGACCACATGACGACTCACATGCCGTCACCATTCGATTCATCCTCTGTTTAGGTTAAGAACTTCTTTCTAACGGGCACACTTCGCGGTGAATTTTTTCGCTCAAAGCGATTCAGAAAGTCCCGGAATAATCTGCGGCAGATCAAGACGACCAAAATGATCGATCTCCAAGACGCGTCCGGTAATTGCGCGACGCCAACGTGTGATTTCCGACACATGCCCCACGCGCAAGACCGCAACAACCGAACCGCCGGGCGTCAACTGATCGATAAGGATTGCCGGTTCGCTATCGATAGAACCATGGATAATTATACGATCATAAGGCGCTTCTTCGGGATAACCACGAGTGCCGTCGGCATGCCAAACCGCAATCGTCCCGAGGCTCGGACGCGCAAGACGTTTTTTTGCAGCCTCGGCAAGAGTGCGATATCGTTCGAGTGTTGTAACACTCAAAGCAAGACGCGCGATGATCGACGTCGCATAGCCTGAGCCTGTCCCGACCTCGAGTACGCGATCACCCGGCCCGACATCCAGCGCTGTGATCATACGAGCTATTGAACTTGGCGCCGCTTGGGTTTGTCCGCAAGGTATGGGCAACGCGATGTCAGTCTCAGCGGCTTCACTCAAGCGTTCCTCGAGATAGTCCTTGCGAGGATTCTGCTCAAAAGCCTTCAAAAGCGCATGATCGAATATGCCGCGCTCACGCAATTTGAGTTGAAAGGACATGATCGCCTCGGCTTCAGACATCCGTTTCGGCATCATTTGTCCTTACACAATGGAACAAGCCTTAAAATAAACTCGCGTAACGAGTGAGCGTCGGCTCATCCGTTAAGTCAAGCCGCAGCGGCGTCACCGAAATGCGCTTAGCCGCAATAGCCTCAAGATCGGTGCCATGACCAGGCTCGGATTTCCCGCGTCCAAAGGCGATCCAATAATAGGGATTACCGCGCCCATCGAGACGTTCATCAATCCGCAACAATTCCTGCTGTCTTTGTCCCTGCACCGCGATCGACGTTCCCTTCACATCGGGCGCTTTGCAATCGGGGAAATTGATGTTCACGAGAACATTTTTCGGAATGCCTTCCGCGAGGATTTTTTTAATCAAGCCAGACGCATGAGTTTCCGCGCAATCCCAATGCGGCTGGGAGCGCGTCTCAAATCCGTAGCATTGCGACATTGCAATCGAAGGCACACCTAGAATAGTGCCTTCGATGGCTGCAGCCACTGTGCCTGAATAGGTGACATCTTCGGCAACATTTTGACCCCGATTAACGCCCGACAAAACGAGATCCGGTTTACGATCAAGCACATGCCGCAATCCCATAATGACACAATCAGTGGGCGTACCGCTTACAGCAAATCGTTGCTTGCCAGCCTGTCGCAAGCGCAAAGGATCATTCAATGACAATGAATGCGCAACACCCGATTGATCCGTTTCAGGCGCGATCACCCACACATCATCCGAAAGCGTGCGGGCGATGGCTTCACAAATTTCGAGACCAGGAGCGTGAATACCGTCATCATTAGTTACAAGGATACGCATGTCACGCTGCTTTCGAAATTGCTTTTAAGCCACCCATATAGGGCAACAAGACATCAGGAATCGTCACTGATCCGTCTTCATTCTGATAAGTTTCGAGAACGGCAACCAAAGCACGGCCAACCGCAATGCCTGAACCATTCAATGTATGGACAAAGCGATTGCCCTTTCCATCCGGAGACTTGACGCGCGCATTCATCCGACGCGCCTGAAAATCACCGCAGACCGAACAGCTTGATATCTCACGAAAGGCATTCTGACCCGGAAGCCACACTTCGATGTCGTAAGTTTTTTGCGCGGCAAATCCCATATCGCCTGTACAGAGTGTAATAACACGATAGGCCAGACCAAGTTTCTGAAGCACTTTCTCGGCAGAGGCCGTCATGCGCTCATGTTCAGCAATTGACGTCTCGGGCGTGGTAATCGAGACCAGCTCAACTTTCGTGAATTGATGTTGGCGGATCATGCCGCGCGTATCGCGGCCAGCGGCGCCCGCTTCGGCACGGAAACAGGGAGTCAAAGCGGTCAAGCGCATCGGCAGCGACGCTGCATCGACAATACTTTCCCGCACGAGATTGGTGAGCGGAACCTCCGATGTCGGGATCAACCAATAATCAGGCGCAACGCGAAATTGATCTTCGGCAAATTTTGGCAATTGCGCCGTACCAAACATCGTATGATCTTTGACGAGCAAAGGCGGATTAACTTCCGTATAGCCATTCTCACTGGTGTGAAGATCGAGCATAAATTGACCCAGTGCGCGTTCGAGCCGTGCGAGTTGACCTTTATTCACGACGAACCGAGCGCCCGACAATTTTGCTGCCGTTTCAAAATCCATAAGGCCGAGCGCTTCG
>CANGSG010000048.1 GCA_947456435.1 Hyphomicrobiales bacterium | reverse complement strand
GACGGATCGCGCATGCCCTTATGCGCCACGCGGATGCCGCCAAATGAAATCGAGAGCTTGTCGCGATCAGCCGGTTCACCGGCTTTACCAACAGCGGCAACAACGCGGCCCCAATTTGCATCTTCACCGGCAATCGCCGTTTTAAGAAGTGGCGAGTCAGCTACAGAGCGTGCGATTTTCTTGGCCGAGGCCGCACTCTTCGCGCCCGCGACGGTTACAGCTACGAAATGACGTGCGCCTTCACCATCGCGTACAACTTGATAAGCAAGATCAAGAAGAACCTCATCGAGCGCCGCTTTGAACTGCTTTAAGCGTTTGTCATTGGCCGCTTTGATTTTTGGCGCGCCGTGCTTTGCAGCGGCACCGGTCGCAAAAAGAATGACGGTGTCTGATGTCGATGTGTCGCTATCAACCGTAATCGCGTTGAAGCTCGTTTCAGAGCCTTTCGACAGAAGCGTTTTCAACGCGGCCGCGCCGATGGGCGCATCGGTGAAAATAAAGGACAGCATCGTCGCCATATCCGGCGCGATCATGCCGGCACCTTTAGCGATGCCGTTGATGGTCACTTCGACGCCATCAATTTTCGCTTTGGCGGTGGCGAGTTTCGGATAGGTATCCGTGGTCATTATCGCCCGCGCCGCATCCATCCATGGGCCAGCCTTTAGATTTTTGGAGGCTTTTTGCAGCGGACCATCAAATTTTTTGGCATCAAGCGGTTCGCCAATCACGCCGGTCGAGGCCAGTGCGATTTCCTTGGGCTTGCAGCCGAGTGCCTTGGCAGCGATCTCGGCGGTCTTCTTGACGGTGTCCTTGCCGGCTTTGCCGGTGAAGGCATTGGCGTTGCCCGAATTGACGACAAGGCCACGGGCTTTCCCTGATTTCAGGGCGTCCCGGCACCAATCGACGGGGGCGGAGGGGCATTTGGACTTGGTATAGACGCCGGCTGCCTCAGTCCCCTTGGCCAAAGCCACGAGCAAAACATCGGTCCGGCCTTGGTATTTGATGCCGGCAGCGCTCGTCGCGAAGCTTACCCCCTCAATCGCCGGCAATTCGGCATAGGATTTGGGGGCAAGGGGCGAAATAGCTGTCGACATCGAAGGCTCCGACGGGAGTGAGTTCCTTACTGGGCAGGGGCCGCGGGTGGCGCGTCGAGCCGCTCAACCTTACCGGCTGCCCGCAACGCCATAATCACGTCCTGCTGGCTTTTCCGATACATGAATTGCTCGATCTGGTCCTTCACCTCTTCGAATTTTGGCACCGGTTTATCGCGCTTGTCCTCAACTTTGATGACATGAAAGCCGAATTGGCTCTTCACCGGATCCGAAATCTGTCCTGCCGTCATCGCAAAAGCGGCGTTGGCAAATTCAGGGACCATGCGATCCTTTGTGAAATAGCCGAGATCCCCGCCTTCTTTGCCCGAACCGGGGTCTTTTGACAGCTCACCAGCCAATTTGGCGAAATCTTCGCCCGCCTTTAGCCTTTTGACGACGTCCTTGGCCTGATCTTCGGTTTCAACCAAGATATGGCGCGCGCGGACTTCCTGCTCCGGCTTCAGGGTTTTGATGGTGTCGGCATAAAGCGCCTTCATGGCGTCTTCGGTCACGGATTTCTTCGCCTGAGTGGCCAAATAATCATCAAAAAGTAAGCGGTCAGCCTGATAGGCGAGGCGTCGTTTGAAATCCTCGGTTTCGGCCAGTTTACCTTCGCGCGCTGCTTTGGCGCCGAGTTTCAGGTCCGACAAATAGGTGATTGCATAGTCCCGACGCTGCGCTTCCGGGATTTGAGCGATCGATTCGCCGAGATCGGTGAGCGCTTGGGTGATGTCCGCTTCGGTGATCGGCGCGCCGTCGACTTTTGCTACGATTTTGTCCGGCGAGTTTTGCTGAGCGAGGGCCGGGAGGGCGGCAAGGCCCATAAAGCCGCAGACAAGAAGGGTCAGGCGGAGCGGAAGGCGGACAGACATCATTCGGGGATCCTTTTCATGGTCGGGCGGGTTAACGCCGTGGGGCAAGCAGTGGCCCAAGCCGCGCTGCGTTGCAAGCAATCCGCGATGCTCTTTGAAAATTTTTGAAGCGCATCCTATTTAAGGGGAGGCTTCTCTGGACTTTAACCGACGTCGGCTCCAAAAGAGCGGCGCGGATGGGCGCCGGGGGCGTTCTGTTTCGTCCCTCGGCGATAGGCGGTTTTACCCGTCTGGCGCCGTGACTTCATAGATAGGAATAGGGTTTCCGATGTTCGGCGCACTCGCCAAGAAAATTTTCGGCTCTGCCAATGATCGTCGCCTGAAGGGCTTTGCCCCGCGCGTTCAGGCCATCAATGCGCTTGAGGCCGAAGTGGCCGTTTTGTCCGACGAGGCGCTCCGCGCCCGCACCGAAGCGTTCCGCGCCGACCTCGCAGCCGGCAAGACCGTTGACGATCTTCTCGTTCCGGCTTTCGCCACTGTGCGCGAGGCGGCGAAGCGCGTGCTGGGCCAGCGTCATTTCGATGTGCAGCTGATCGGTGGCATGGTGCTTCATGAAGGCTCGATTGCTGAAATGAGAACCGGCGAAGGCAAAACGCTCGTGGCGACTTTGCCAACTTATCTCAACGCGCTTGCCGGTGAGGGCGTTCATGTTGTGACCGTTAATGACTATCTCGCACGGCGTGATGCCGAGTGGATGGGGCAGATCTATCGCTTCCTTGGCCTTTCGGTGGGTATCATTGTGCATGGGCTCGATGATGCCGAGCGCAAAGCGGCTTATGCGTGCGACATTACATACGGCACAAATAATGAATTTGGATTCGACTATCTACGCGACAACATGAAATATGAACTCGCGCAAATGGTGCAGCGCGGTCATCATTTTGCAATTGTCGATGAAGTGGATTCGATCCTTGTCGATGAAGCGCGAACGCCTTTGATCATTTCAGGTCCGCTAGATGATCGTTCAGAACTCTATAATTCAATCGATGTGATCATTCCGCGATTGACAAAAGAGCATTTTGATCTCGACGAAAAGCAACGCTCGGTGTCATTGACCGAAGCCGGCAACGAAAAGATCGAAGACCTTTTGGCAGAAGTGGGCCTTCTGAAAGAAGGTTCACTCTATGACAGCGCCAATGCGACGCTCGTGCATCACGTCAATCAGGCGTTGCGCGCGCATACATTGTTTCAGCGAGACAAGGATTACATCGTCCGCAATGATGAAGTTGTAATCATCGACGAATTTACTGGCCGTATGATGCCGGGTCGCCGTTATTCGGAAGGATTGCATCAGGCGCTTGAAGCGAAGGAACATGTAAAGGTTCAACCCGAGAACCAGACGTTGGCCTCGATCACCTTCCAGAATTATTTCCGCCTCTATTCGAAGCTTGCCGGTATGACGGGTACGGCATCAACTGAAGCCGATGAATTCATGGACATCTACAAGCTTGATGTCGTCGAAATTCCCACCAATATTCCCGTGTCGCGTCTCGATGAAGATGATGAGGTCTATCGCTCGGAAACAGAAAAACATCGTGCAATCATACGGGAGATTGATGACGCGGTGAGCAAAGGCCAGCCAATTCTCGTTGGTACGACATCAATTGAGAAATCGGAAATGCTTGGCGAATTGTTGAGCAAGCATGGTTTTAAGATCATCGACTTCACTGACCCGAAAGCGATGATGCCGATTTATGAAGCGGCAAAGAATGGTAAGCCTGCCAAGCGCTTTGCGATTTTGAATGCGCGTTTCCATGAACAAGAAGCCTATATTGTCGCGCAAGCCGGTGTGCCTGGCGCGGTTACCATCGCGACCAATATGGCTGGTCGCGGCACTGATATTCAGCTTGGCGGCAATATCGCGATGCGCATTCGTCACGAGCTCGCCGATATGGAAATAGGCGCTGCCCGTGATCAGGCAGAAGCCGCGATCCGTGCCGAAGTTGCTGTTCTCAAAGAGAAAGCGTTGAGTGCCGGTGGACTTTATGTTGTGGGCACTGAACGGCACGAAAGCCGCCGCATTGATAATCAGTTGCGCGGGCGCTCGGGCCGCCAGGGCGATCCGGGGCGCTCAAAATTCTATCTTTCGTTGCAAGATGACCTGATGCGGATTTTCGGATCCGACCGCATGGATGGCATGTTGCAAAAGCTTGGTCTCAAAGAAGACGAAGCCATCATCCATCCCTGGATCAATAAGGCGATCGAGAAAGCGCAGCAGAAAGTTGAAGCGCGCAATTTCGACATGCGCAAAAATATTCTGAAATATGACGATGTTATGAATGACCAGCGTAAGGTCGTTTTCGAACAGCGTCGTGAATTTATGGCCGAAGAGAGTGTGCGGCCGACGATTGATGATATGCGTCATGGGGTCATTGATGATCTCGTTGCGAAACATATTCCAGAAGGTGCTTACCCTGAACAATGGGATGTGCCCGGTCTTGAAGAAACCGTCACGCGCGTTCTCGGCTTGCAACTTCCCGTCGCCGAGTGGGCGAAGGAAGAAGGCATTGCCGACGAAGAATTGCGTGAGCGTTTAAGAAAATCGGCCGATGATGCCTATCAACGCCGCATCGAGAAGAATACGCCTGACATCATGACCTATGTCGAGAAGCAAGTCTTGTTGCAGACGCTCGATCATCTTTGGCGTGAGCATCTCGTGACGCTTGATCATTTACGCCAAGTGATTGGTTGGCGTGGTTATGCGCAACGTGACCCGCTTAACGAATATAAGAGCGAGGCTTTTGAACTCTTCAATGGGCTGATCACGCATCTGCGTGAACAAGTTACGAGCCAGATGATGCGTATCGAAGTGATGTTCCAAGCGCCGCCGCAACCGACACCGCCGCCTATGGAAACAATTCACGCCGATCCCCTTACGGGTGAAAATGAAGAGGCGCGTCCACTGCTCGCCTCGGCAACGCCTGTTGAACGCGATCCATTGAAGCCGTCGACCTGGGGTCGCGTTGGCCGCAATGAGTCATGCCCTTGTGGGTCCGGCAAGAAGTACAAACACTGCCATGGCGCGGAAGCGTAATACGGGTTGTTCATTCGTTTCTCCTTCGCCGCGCAGCGGCGAAGGTCGTCGCTTCTTCTCTTTGTGAGTATCCTCGATGCCGCATGCCAGTCTTATTGAGGACGGCAGTGGTAAGAGACGATTGATTCCCGAAGCGATGATTTTGCCGCTCGTGATTGCGAGCGCGCTCTTTATCGAAAACATGGACTCAACCGTGCTGGCAACATCCTTGCCAGCCATCGCGATCGATCTTGGAATTGATCCGATTGTTTTGAAACTCGCTTTCACGTCTTATCTTTTAAGTCTCGCTGTTTTTATTCCGATTAGCGGGTGGATGGCCGAGCGTTTTGGTGCGCGCCATGTCTTTCGCGCGGCGATTGCGGTTTTCACACTGGCCTCCATGGCGTGCGCCTTCACGACAACATTACCCGGATTTATTGCCGCAAGATTTGTACAGGGCATGGGTGGCGCTATGATGGTGCCGGTCGGCCGCTTTGTTCTCGTGCGCTCTGTGCCAAAATCCGAACTTGTGCAGGCGCTTTCGTATCTCACATTGCCTGCACTTATTGGTCCGGTGATCGGCCCTTTGATCGGGGGCTTTCTCACCACCTATTTTCATTGGCGCTGGATTTTCTTTATCAATTTACCCATGGGCGCGCTCGGCATGGCGCTCGCCACGCGGTTCGTGCCCGATGTGAAAGGAGATCAACGCGCGCCGCTTGATGGAATCGGCTTTGTTTTGTCCGGACTTGGCCTTTCAAGTCTCGTTTTCGGTTTGACGATATTGGGTCGCGATTTGCTACCTCTTATTGCAGCGCCTGGACTTATTGTGTTCGGATTCTGTTGCTTGGGTCTTTATGTTTTCCACGCCAAGCGCATTGATCATCCAATTCTAAAACTTTCGCTTTTGTCTTTGCCAACTTTTCGGACGAGCGTTTTAGGAGGCTTCTTCTTTCGTGCAGGCATTGGGTCTAACCCCTTTCTCTTGCCACTTATGCTTCAGATTGGCTTTGGACTATCCGCGTTCCAATCAGGATCATTGACCTTTGCGTCATCGGCCGGGGCGCTGATTATGAAATTTACGGCCCCGCGCATTTTGAAACGGTTTGGGTTCCGGCAAATCTTGATTGTGAATGGCCTTATCAGCGCGGGTTTCTTTGGCGCAATTTCAGTTTTCTCAGAAGCGACGCCGCATATTCTTATTCTGGCCGTCCTATTGACCGGTGGATTTTTCCGATCACTTCAATTCACGTGTCTTAATGCGATTGCCTATGCCGAAGTAGAGTCTTCCGATTTGAGCCGCGCGTCGAGCTTTGCAAGTGTGGCGCAACAGATTTCCGGATCCATGGGTGTGGCTTTTGCGGCTATCATTCTCGAGAGCTTGCAATTTATGCGCGGCGATTTGATCTTGAGGCCTGATGATTTCAGAATTGCCTTTGCGCTTGTCGCTCTCCTCGTTGCAAGTTCGGTACTGTTTCATCGGCGGCTTGATGCCAAAGCGGGCGCCGATGTATCAGGTCACGCCCCCTAGATTTTTGATTTTTCATTTAAGGACGAAAGCATCATGGGATTGAAGAAAATCGGACCAACAGAAATCAGCGCCCATCACCGCCTGATCTGTCATTGCGGTTCGGTCGAACTGGAGCTTGATTTACCCGATGGGGTTGTTGATCCGCGGCGCTGTGATTGCTCTTTTTGCCGCCGGCGTGGCGCTATAGCCGCAAGCATTCCCGAAGAGGGGTTTCGTATTGTTAAAGGTGCCGAGCATCTGAAACGCTATCAATTTGGAACGAGCGTTGCCGAGCATTTCTTTTGCGAGATTTGTGGAATCTACACACATCATCGCCGCCGCTCAAATCCGAATATTTTTGGATATAATCTCGGGTGCCTTGAAGGCGTTAATCCCTTCGATCTTGGTGAAGTGCCTGTATTCGATGGGGTTAATCATCCTTCAGATCGTGCTGAAAAATAATTCACACAAAAACGGCAATAAGTCGATGGGATTTTAAATCCGTTATCCCCTAGGCGGCGGGAGCGGTACCGGCGCCGCATTGCTGTCTTGGTTGGTTGACGACGATAAAGAAGCGCCAAACCATTGTTCAAAAAATGACGGATTCGATTTTGTGGAGTTCGTCTTTAGGGTCGATGGGGTGCTTAGTGATGAGATGCCGGTCGCCGATGTCGTAACGCCTGAGTTGTCGGCATTATCTGTGACAGTTTGCGCGGGGGTCTCTGCAATCACATTGCCTTTAAGATCGAGCTTTTGTTCTTTGACGGCAGCCAAAGCTTCGGGTCGGCTAAATTCGCCGGAGGCCGCATATTTTTCAAGAAGCTTCTTTTTCGCCGGATCGCGGAAGAAGATGTTTTGGTCACCATCCACATAGCTCATACGCACGGGGCTAAACCCACCAGCGATAAGGCTTGCGACTTTTGCGTCGTCTTGACGGGCCTTTGCAGCGACGGCAGCGCCGTCGGGATCAGACACGGCTTCACCGCAGCCTGGAGCATCGGACGCACCGAATGTGTAACGCGTCCCGCAATAATCAACAGCCATTTCGCGCTTCGTGACTTCAAAGCGATCATTGCCTTCTTTCAAATTCTTCCAGAAGGGCATGTTCGGATCGTTACGGAATTTAGCGAGATTTTCAGCCGTCATCCGAAACGGGTAAGATTGGAACTGCACTGATTTTTGACCACCTTGGAAGGCTTCGCGCATCACCGCGTAAATCTCGTCCATTTGGTCATTGGTCATCGCGTAGCATCCGCGTGACGAACAGGTGCCATGCACCATGATGTCGCCGCCCGTGCGACCAAGTGCGCGTTCCATCGCGTTCGGATAACCAACATTAAACGATAGCCAGAGTGCCGAATTTGGATTCATCTGTCCCGGTGTGACAGTATAGAATCCTTCCGGAACCTGACGATCACCTTCGCGCGTCTTGGGGCCGAGTTGACCCGACCACCGACAGACCGGGTAGGATTTCAGAAGCGCATAACTTCCCGCGCGTGTCCGTTTCCAAATTTCAATTTCGGATTCTTTTTTGAATGCACGAATAACAATCGGCTGATTACGATCCGTGCCAATCGTATCCATCGCCGCGAGTGTTTCTGTGGGAATTGAGGATGCAGCGGCGCGCGATGAAATTTGTTCGCGGCGTTCGAGGCTACATCCAGCAATGAGAGCAAGCGTCACAAGGAGAGCTGCATACTTAGAAAAACGCACGAGCATAAAGAAGTTCCGAACGGAGGGAGGCGATTCGAAATTAGTGTATATGGTGCGTCTTTATCAGGTCTTAACGGCAAGGCCCAGCGATTTGGCCGAGTGCGAAGCTTCCGCTTAAAGCTTTCGGCCAATAGCAAGGAATTTATCAGCGCGCTTTGATCGTATTTGGTCGCTTGAAAGAGGCGCGAATGATTTCAAGGCGGCTTCAATCGAGCTGTCGACGGATTGAATGGCCGCGTCGGGATTACGGTGCGCGCCGCCGATAGGCTCTGGGACGATACCGTCGACGATCCCGAATTTTAACAGGTCCTGCGCGGTGATTTTCATATTGGTCGCGGCGTCCTGCGCTTTCGCGGCATCGCGCCACAAAATTGAAGCTGAAGCTTCAGGGGAAGCCACAGTATAAATTGAATGTTCGAGCATCATCACGCTGTTGGCGCTGGCTATTGCCACGGCTCCGCCCGAGCCGCCTTCACCGATCACAACGGCGACATTGGGCGTACCAAGAGCAAGGCAAGCCTCGGTTGATCGGGCGATGGCTTCGGCTTGGCCGCGTTCCTCCGCGCCGATGCCAGGATAAGCGCCGGCCGTATCAACAAAGGAAATCACAGGAAGGCCGAACCGGTCGGCAAGTTCCATGAGGCGCACCGCTTTGCGATAGCCTTCGGGCATCGCCATGCCGAAATTATGGCGAATACGGCTTTCCGTATCCCAGCCTTTTTCCTGACCGATGATGCAAACGGACTGGCCTTTGAATCGACCCAATCCACCGACAATCGCCTCGTCCTCGCCGAAAGCACGGTCGCCGGCGAGGGGGGAGAAGTCCTCGATCAGACCTGTGATGTAATCTTTGAAATGGGGCCGCAGCGGATGGCGCGCCACCATAGCCTTTTGCCAAGGGGTCAGCGCGCTATAGAGATCTTTCAGCAGCGCCTGACCTTTGGTTTCCAGGCGGCTGATTTCATCATTGAGCGCGGCAGAGCCGCCGGCCGCGACGATTCCGGTCAATTCATCGATTTTTGCATCGATTTCGGCGACGGCTTTTTCAAAATCGAGATAGGAACGCATCGACCAAGCCTTGTTGCATGCGGCGCCCGAAAGGCGGGCGCAGAGTACTGACGTTAGAGCGGGGTTTCGTCAAGCCGACGCGGGCTTGGTGCGGGAATGAGGACGGGGGTGAGCGCTGCTCGGCGGGTTACCTTTTGGGTAAGCGGCACAGGCCGATAGAGGAGTTTTGTGGCCTCGACGATATGAACACCGGCAAAAGGCAAGGCGAGCGCGTGACCGGCATGTTCAAGCGCGGGCGCGAGCCGGACGAGGAGCGAGCCGCCAAAAGGCGGGAAATGCAAGCCTTCTGACCATCGGATCGGCGAAAACAGAGCTTCCCGCAGGAGGTCCGTTAATTGGCGCCTCGAGAAGGGCTGGCCATGGCCAAAGGGTGTCCGGTCAATCCGCGCCCAAAGCCCGCGTCGGTTCGGGGTCACGACAATCGCGTGGCCGCCTGGCGTTAGTACGCGCCAGAGTTCATTCAAGAGATCTTGTGGGCGGTCTTGGGTCTCAAGCGCATGGATGACAAGCGCGCGATCAATCGAGGAATCCGGAAAAGGCAACGCGCCCGGTGCTGCAAGAATACTGGCCGAAGGACCGCCTTGCGGCCATTCAATGACGCCTTGGCGTTCGGGCATCACTGAAATGACCCGGTCGGCCTCGCCCCGGAAGAGATCGAGATAGGGAACAGCAAAACCCAAACCCATCACGCTCAGGCCTTGGGTTCGCGGCCAAGCCTCGCGCAAAAGCGCGCTCAGACGATCCTGCGTGACACGGCCCAAAGTGCTCGCGTAGAATCCTCGAATGTCGATCACGTCGAGCGGCATGGTCCATCCTTATCGGGCGTCGCATCATATCGACGTCACATTGCCTGATGAATATAGGGAGAGGGGATCGGAAAGGAAATGCAATGAGCGCGATCATCCATCAATTTGCGGTTGGCGCCGATAATCTCGGTGTGTTGATCCATGACCCCACGACCGGCGCGACCGCCAGTATTGATGCAGGCGACGAGGCGCCCATTCTCGCCGCGCTCGGTCATAAAGGCTGGCGTCTCACCGATATTCTCGTCACGCATCATCATAGTGATCATATCGCTGCTCTTTCATCTCTGAAGGCGCGCTTTTCGGCCCGCGTGGTGGCGCCGCGTGCTGATCTCCACCGCATTCCTGACATTGATGTTGCGGTGGGGGAAGGTGATCATTTCAAAGTCGGATCTTTTGATTTTCTAACGATTGAAACACCGGGTCATACATCGGGTCATGTTTCCTTTTATTGTGTCGGAGAAAAATTGCTCTTTGCCGGTGACACATTATTTTCTTTAGGTTGCGGACGTTTGTTTGAAGGCACGGCATCGCAGATGTATAAATCGCTTTCGCGTCTCGCGGCTTTGCCCGATGATACGCGGCTCTATTGTGGTCATGAATATACGCTTTCAAATGCCAAATTTGCGATCAAACATGATCCCGATAATGCCGCTTTACATGCACGGATATCCGAAGCTGAAGCGTTGAGGGCCAAAGGTGCGTTTACATTGCCTTCGACAATAGGTCGTGAAAAAGAAACCAACCCGTTTTTGCGCGCGACAGAGCCCGCCCTTGCAGTCTCCGTTGGATTGACGGGCCATGCAGCTGTCGATGTCTTTGCGGCATTGCGCGAAGCGAAAAATAAATCATAACAAAATTTTTAGCCATGCCGATAACCAATTCTAATCTTGATCTTGTGCGCAGACTTGAACGCCATAGCGCGCTTTGTTGGCCGGCGACCTTTATTGACTCGGTGTATGGGTGGGAAATTCGACGCACACCCGATGTGTCTTCTGGTCGTGTGAATTCCGTCAATGCGATTGCGCCTCAATCCGGCAAATTCGATCTCGTTCTATTGAAGGCGCGTGAACTTTTTGACGAGCAAGAAGAATGGCCGTTGATCCGCATTCATCCGCTCGCGGGAGAGGAGCCGGTACGTCGGCTCAAAGAGTTTGGCCTTCACGGTCAGGGTGAAACCGTGGTGAAAACCTTGAGCTTCTCAGAGGTCAACGCGCCGCCGCCTTTATCTTGCGTCGTAACGGATAAAATGACCGCGGATTGGCTAACGGTCTTTGGCGATGCCCATGAGTCCAACGACGACGAGCGGCAAGCCATTGCGCGCGCTTTGTCGCGAGTCACGGTGAGGCAAGGTTTCGCCGTGATTTATCAGGATGGTCGTCCCGTGGCTTCAGGCCGGGGGGCTATGGCCGACGGCTGGCTTGGTCTCTTCCAGATATCGACCCTACCGGAGATGCGGCGGCGTGGATTCGGGGCGGCGATTGTCGGGTCGCTCTTGGCTTGGGGGCGGGAAGCCGGTGCCAACGGCGCCTATCTCCAGGTCGAGGTAAAAAACGACACCGCGAGGCGGCTCTATCGGTCATTTGGCTTTGCGGCCGCCTATAAGTATTCTTATTGGTGGCTTCCAGACGACATCGAAATTGCGAACCCGACATCAAAGATAAGTTAGATATTGCCTTACCGCCTGAACTTTGCCTAAATCCGACTAAATAAGAAAAGGGTGGAGGCGGCAATGACACAATCGGGCGAAAAGGGACAAGGAATAACACAGACCCTCGGTCTGGTGCTGGTTCCCGACTTTTCGATGATTGCTTTTACCTCGCTCATCGAACCATTGCGGCTTGCGAACCGCGTTTCGCACCAGCAGCTCTATGATTGGAAGATTTACACAATTGATGGGGGGCCGGTTCAGGCTTCAAATGGTATTCGCCTCGAAGCCGATGGGAGCATTGCCGATATCGGGCCGATGCCGAATGTCGTTGTGTGCGGCGGTCTCGATGTTCAACGCCAGGATCATTCGCTTCTGATTGCCAAATTGCGCCGTCTTGCATTTTACGGTGTTTCAATCGGCGCTGTTTGCACAGGGTCCTATGTGTTGGCGAAAGCGGGACTACTCGACGGCTATCGCTGCACGATTCACTGGGAAAATCATGAATCGCTTCGGGAAGAGTTCCCGGGGCTTGATGTGACCGACGAACTTTATGAAATTGATCGCAATCGCTTCACCTGTGCCGGCGGTACGGCAGCGATCGATATGATGTTGTCGATGATCAATGCGCGCTGTGGCCAAGAGGTCGCTGCCGCGGTCACTGATGAGTTGATTCATCATCGCATGCGCAATGCCAATGAACGTCAACGTATGGAATTGCGCGCGCGTTTGGGTGTAGCCAATCAACGTGTCCTTGCCGTCGTGGCAACGATGGAGCAAAATATCGAGGAGCCTTTGTCCTGCAGCGAATTGGCTGATCGTGTTGGCTTCTCGGCGCGTCAACTTGAGCGCTTGTTCCAGAAATATATCGGCCAAGCTCCCACGCGTTATTACCTCGGTCTCCGCCTCGCGCGTGCGCGGCATCTCTTGCTGCAAACCAGTATGCCTATCCTCTCCGTCGCGTTAGCATGCGGCTTTGTCTCGGCCTCGCATTTTTCGAAATGCTATAGTGAGCATTTTGGTCGGACCCCGTCAGAAGAACGTTTTGGCCCCCGTCAACGCGCGGCCAAAAAAGGCATAGGCGAGGAGATGTTGGCCGAACAAGGGGCCTCTATCGGCGCGCTTTCATGACGACGCTTAACGCAAGGCGATTTTTTTGTTCACTGTTTTTCTGTCTTGCGTTTGTTTTTACGACTTCGTCACTCAAAGCCGAAACACGTGATGAACAACTCACGCAGCTCTTCACCGAGCTTCACGATGCCCGCTCGAAAGAATCCGCTGCTCAGATTGAATCGCGTATTCAAAGCCTTTGGCTGAAATCGAAAAGTGATACGACCGATCTTTTGATGCAGCGTGCTGCCATGG
>CANGSG010000047.1 GCA_947456435.1 Hyphomicrobiales bacterium | reverse complement strand
TTTTTTGTCGAGTCCATATAGTCGCGAATGCCTGGAAAACGCTCGAAATATTTTTTGATATAGGCACCCGCTTCTTCGCGCCCGATGCCCAATTGATTGGCGAGACCAAAGGCTGAAATACCATAGATAATTCCGAAATTGATCGCTTTCGCACGGCGACGGATCATCGGATCCATATCTTTTACCGGTACACCAAACATTTCAGACGCCGTCATCGCATGAATATCAATCCCGTCGGCAAAGGCTTTACGCAAGGCGGGAATATCCGCGATATGCGCGAGGATGCGCAATTCGATTTGCGAGTAATCCGCGCTCAATAATTTATGACCAGCTGTGGGCACAAAGGCCGCGCGAATCTTACGCCCTTCTTCCGTGCGCACGGGGATATTTTGCACATTGGGCTCGGACGACGAGAGACGCCCCGTTGTTGTGGCGGTCAGCGAAAAGCTCGTATGCACGCGCTTTGTTTCCTGATTAACGAAATCAGGCAAAGCGTCGGCATAAGTCGATTTCAATTTGGAAATTTGTCGCCACTCCAAAATACGCTTGGGTAATTCATGGCCTTGATCGGCCAGCTCTTCGAGAATTTGCGCGCCGGTCGCCCATGCGCCGGTTGCGGTTTTCTTGCCGCCCGGGATCGCCATTTTACCAAAAAGAATATCACCCAATTGTTTGGGTGAAGCGGGGTTGAAGGTTTCACCCGCGGCTTCATGAATTTCATGCTCGAGCCGCGCCATGATTTGCGCGAATTCGCCCGATAGGCGCGAGAGCATCTGTCGATCGATTGAAATACCGCGCCGCTCCATACGCGCGAGTACATCAAGCAAAGGCCGCTCGAGTGTTTCATACACAGTGGTCATGCGTTCCGCCACAAGGCGTGGTTTCAACACACGCCACAACCGCAAGGTGACATCGGCATCCTCGGCGGCATAGGCCGTGGCCTTATCAAGCGGCACGCGTGCAAAGCCGATGAAATTTTTGCCTGAGCCCGCAACTTCGGAAAATGGAATCGTTTCATGACCGAGGTGGCGCTTCGACAATTCATCCATGCCATGCGAGCCACGCCCCGCATCAAGCACATAGGACAACAACATCGTGTCGTCATAGGGCGCGACCTCGATGCCGTGTCGTTTCAACACAAGCCAATCATATTTGAGATTTTGTCCAATCTTCAAAACCGCTTTGTCTTCGAGCAGCGGCTTTAAATGCTTGATCGCGTCGCGCACGGGAATTTGACCTGGCAGAAGATCATTACCACCGAAAAGATCGCCCGATCCTTCGCTGCGGTGTTGAAGCGGAATATAACACGCGCGGCCCGGACGCACCGCGAGCGAAATGCCGACGAGATCCGCCGCCATCGCATCAAGCGCGCTCGTTTCCGTATCAACCGCAACAACACCTTCTTCGCGCGCCTCAGCAATGAAGTGATCAAGCGTTTTGAGATCGAGAACCGTCACATAATGCGACCGGTCAATTTTTGATCCGACCGCCTCGTCCACACGATGTTTGGCGAAAGTCTGAGGCGTCTGAACGCCCTCTTGCGTCTTGGCCTTTGGCGGGGCCCCGCTTGAGGCGGACGACGCCGCGCTCTTATCTGTTTCCGTCGCACCATCAGCGGTGACGCTTTCTGTCACCCCCTTGCCCCATATTGTCCCGGCGCCGGCTTTGGAGAGCTCATAGTCGGCATCGATGAGTGAGGCATCCGCGTCATAGGCTTCGGCCACACGGCGCGTGATGGAATTGAACTCCATCGCTTTCAAAAAGGCGATCAGATTGCGGGGGTCGGGATCGTGAAGGACGAGGTCATCAAGCGGCACATCAAGCGGTACATGCGCTTCAAGCCGCACAAGATCACGCGAGATGCGCGCTTTGTCGGCGTGTTCAACGAGAGACTCCCGCCGCTTCGGTTGTTTGATCTCGCCGGCGCGCGCCAAAAGCTGATCCAGATCGCCATATTCGGTGATGAGCTGGGCGGCTGTCTTGATGCCGATGCCCGGCACGCCTGGCACATTGTCGACAGAATCACCCGCAAGCGCCTGCACATCCACGACACGGTCTGGCGGCACACCAAATTTCTCGATGACCTCGTCGCGGCCAATCCGCTTGTCTTTCATCGAATCGTAAAGCGCCACGCCATTGCCGACGAGCTGCATCAGATCCTTGTCAGAGGAGACGATAGTCGTGGTCGCACCCGCTTCAGAAGCGAGCCGCGCATAGGTCGCGATCAGATCATCCGCCTCGAAGTCTTTTTGCTCAATCGACGGGATATCGAAGGCCCTGACCGCATCGCGGATGAGTTTGAACTGGGGGCGCAAATCCTCGGGCGGCTCGGTCCGGTTGGCCTTGTATTCGGGATAAAGCCGATTACGGAAGGTTTCAGAGGAATGATCGAAAATCACCGCCAGATGCGTCGGCCGCTCACCAGCCACCGAGTCCCGCATCAGTTTCCAGAGCATGTTGCAAAAGCCCGCCACGGCACCAATCGGCAAGCCGTCCGATTTGCGGGTGAGCGGTGGCAGCGCATGGAAGGCGCGGAAAATATAGCCCGACCCATCCACCAGAAAGACGTGGTCGCCGCGTTTGATTTTGGACTTTGTCATGATTTTTCCCGATTCTTTTCCATTATTTCACGGTCAGACCTCGGGAGCAAAGGGCAGCAGTATTGATTTATGCGCAAAGCAGAGCCACCATGGTGCCAATTACTATGATCCGTTGCGGGAAGGGACGCTGATCATGGCTATGCCGCAAGACCAGCTTTCCTTAAGACAGGTTGAAATCATCGACGCGATTGCCCGTCATCGTTCGATTAGCCGCGCGGCGGAGGAGCTCAACCTTACCCAATCGGCATTGTCGCACGCCGTCAGCACCATTGAAAATCAATTAGGGGTCACTCTTTTCTCGCGGCAAAAAACGGGTGTGGAACCCACCCCCTTTGCCGATCCTTTTCGCGCACGAGCGGCAACCATCCGCGCGATCCTTGCAGACACAAAGCGCGAACTCGAGAGCCAATCCAAAAAGATCGTTAAGCCTCTCAGTATTCAATGTGGCTTTCGGGCGGGCGCCCGATGGGTGACGCGTGCGCTTGCCGCTGTCACCGCGCAAATTCCGGAATTTCAGACCGAAATAAATTTCAACATGGGTTCATTCCAAAACAATATGGAGAGCGGCGCTGTTGATATTGGTCTCGCAGGCCCATCGCAATTTAACGCCACAAATGAGTTTCTTGTTGAGCCTTTGGGCGAGCTCAAAAACCAATTATTCGCACCCCCCCATCATCCTCTCACAAAACATGAAGCAGTAACGATTGATGATTTGCGAAAATTCCCGATGGTAGGAAATCTTATTGTGCCGCCCCATGCCGATGTTTTCGAAGGCAATCCCGGGCGTTTGGGCGTTTACGATCCCATCACGAGAACCATGCAATGTGCGATCACCATCAATACAATCGGCGGCGTGATTGATGTGTTGCGACGGACCGACGGCGTCGCGCGACTACCGCCGCCCCTTGTACAAGAGGATGTTACAGCTGGATATATTGTTCAATTAAATGATCATCTGATCGCTCATATTCCGATCAATGTTCACATTATCGCCCGTAAGGCCGCGCTCGAAAGAGAAGAAGTAAAGCTCTTTATCGAGGCGCTGAAAAATGTTGAAGCAAAAGGATAGCGTGCAAGAGTTTAATTACGCTGATTACCTCAATTAAACAGCAACGCTCCGTAAAATCGAGCGGGATATCATCTCTTCTGTTCCGCAAGCAAGCGAACAATATCCACTTTAAGGGCAGCAAAAGCGACGATGTGTCGCCGCTCAACCGGCGCTTCACAATCGAGATCAGAGAGAAGTTCGGCATCTAGTACCGATAATTTTTCCAATACCTGACGCATGGTCATGGCCGGCATAGACAAAATCTTTTGCGCCAATTTTTCTGATTGCAACGCGTTGTGGGCAATCGCATCAAGGGATGTCGGGTCAGATTCAACGCTCTTTGATGAATAATATTCCACAACGGCACGATCAAAACGCTCTTTGGCAGGCAAAACATCATTGGATTCAACGGAATGCTTGATTTTTCCGGAGGCACGATGATCCAAGAGGTTGATGCTGCCTGCGGATGCTTTCAGGGTTTGCGTTTTCTTCGACGGCACTACATAAACTCCAATTTTTATTAACATGTTAGCATTATTGAGATTTTCATGAAGATTCAAAGTGAATTTTGTAAATTAGGATATGAGAATATAGTAGTGAGTTGAATGCATTTTGTTATGAAAATTATTTATAGAAAGATTATTTGGTCATTATGCGTTTAACCTTGCGTCATTTTGAATTGGTGGAAGCGCTCAATACTCACGGTAATTTCACTCTTGCTGCTCGATCGCTTGGTTTATCTCAACCCGCGGTATCGCACACGCTCAAGGCACTCGAAGAACAAATTGGCGGAAAGCTTTTTGAGTCGAGCGAGAAGGGGATAAAAGCAACGCCGCTCGCCGAGATCTTCATCCGTCGTCATCAAAGTCTCAAAGAGCCTCTGGAAGAGATTCTAAGCGATATCAAGAATCTTAAAAACGCAACGTCAGGTCGTGTTCTGATTGGGACAGGCATGTATGCGCCAAGCCTCTCCGTCTATTCAGCCATGGCGCAATCCCATCAGATAAATTCCGCCGTAACCTTTGAGATTATCGAACGCGACTGGCGTGAGATCATGCTCGCACTACTGTCGGGAAGAATAGATATCGGCATTGTCGATGTTTCGGTAGCCGAGCATAATAGCCAACTGGCGTTTGAAAGATTGCCTACACATTCCTGCGGGATTTTTGTTCGCAAGGATCATCCGCTTGTGGGCAAGCGCAGCGTGACCGTCGATGATCTTGTGAATTATCCCTATTGCGGAACCTTTCCGTCCCGCTGGGCTCTCGAGAAAGCAGGTCCCCACCGCGTTATCTTCGGGACAAAACAAACGGGCTCCGATCATGTGAATGTTCCCTTTGCCCTCCACACACTCGGGGCCGTCCAACAGTTCATTCTAACGAGCAATGCTTTTGGCCTCATGCCGCGTATTTTGGCACATCGAAATGAGCTCAAAGCCCTCTATGATGGCCTTACTTTACTCGATATTCCGGAACTCAATTGGCTGCGCACAAATTATGGCATGATCTGGCGGCGAACCCGACCTATCGGCCCCGCGCTTGCCGCGTTCATGGCGCAGGTCAGGACATGCGAGGCTTTGCTGGTCGAGGAAGAGGCCGGCTTGGCAATCCCCCCCCCCCCCCGCTTGACCACTATTCGTTGACAAGCGGAAGCACGCGCCCTTAAGAACCCCTCATGCCCAGGTGGCGGAATTGGTAGACGCGCTGGTTTCAGGTACCAGTGATGCAAGTCGTGGAGGTTCGAGTCCTCTCCTGGGCACCAGCCTCCGCACTGACGCGCTTCGGCTGGCTTACGCCCGTGAGCCTGCCGAAGGGCGACAGTGCGATGGCCGCCCTTCGAAGCTCGCCATAGGCGAGCGTAGGAGGGCTGATTTTCTTGAGCAAAATCTAAAGCGGACGAGGATGGATAGTATGTATTATGTTTACATACTTCGAAGCGTCAGCTTTCCTGAGCAGATCTATTTTGGCTACACAGCAGATTTGAAATCCCGATTAAAAGATCACAATGCGGGGAAGTCCCCCCATACATCGAAATTCATTCCGTGGGACTTAATTGGCTACCATGCCTTTGCAGATCAGAGAAAAGCCCGTGAATTTGAATACTATTTAAAGACAGGATCAGGTAGAGCTTTTGCAAATAAGCGGCTCATTTAGCTGTTATCCGCGACCAAACTGCCCAACAAAGCTATAAATTTTAAGGACCTGATCATCCTATGACCATCCGCCTTCATAAGGGCGACCTGCCCGCCGATCACGCTCTCGGGCCTGTTGTCGCCATCGACACCGAAACGCTCGGACTTAATCCGCATCGCGATCGGCTGTGTCTTGTCCAATTATCGCGGGGTGACGGCAGTGCCGATCTCGTGCAAATCCCCGCAGGTGATGCACCCGCACCCAATCTTCAGAAGCTTCTCGCCGATCCGAAAGTCCTGAAGCTTTTTCATTTCGGCCGCTTTGATATTGCGGTGATGATGAACCGCTTCGGCGTCAAAACAGCGCCCGTCTATTGCACCAAAATCGCTTCACGGTTGGTGCGCACCTATACAGACCGGCACGGGCTCAAAGATCTCACGCGCGAATTGTTGGGCGTTGATCTTTCGAAGCAGCAACAATCTTCCGATTGGGGCGCCGCTGAACTGACCGAAGCCCAATGCGCCTATGCGGCCTCCGATGTGCTGCATTTGCACGACCTTAAGTCCAAGCTTGATGTTCTTCTTGAGCGTGAAGGCCGGACAGCACTAGCCCAATCCTGTTTCAATTTCTTGCCGGCGCGTGCCGCGCTTGATCTTGCAGGCTGGGGCGAGATTGATATTTTCGCGCATAGCTGACGCGACCCCCTGATCGAGAAATCCTCGATCGAAAGGCTCTCTTTTCTATGTCCATGGGTGCTGCCCTTCCGCTCCGTTCGACCACGCGCCGCGAGGCTGCGTTCAAAGCGGCATGGCGCCATCGGAGATGGGTGCGCTTTCTGCGCTTTGCGCTACCAACCTGCGCGGCGCTCGCGATTATCGGTCCCGTACTGTTTGTTTATTTCGAACCCCTGAAAATCATTCCGGCCGATATCGACATCGGCGCGCTCAATCTCGATGGCAACAAGATCACGATGGATCGTGCCAATCTGAAAGGCTTCAAAGATGGCGATCTGCCCTTCACCATCACGGCCGACCAAGCGATCCAAGATGTGAGCACGCCCTATATTGTCGATCTCAATGGCTTGAAGGCCGATGTGATGATGCCCGACCGCTCATCGGCCAAGATTTCGGCCGATAAAGGGGTCTATGACAGCCAAAAAGACGTGCTTACCGCGCGCGGCAATGTCGACATCAAATCCCCGCGTTACATGATCACCATGCGCTCGGGCGTGATCGATTTCAAAACCAATCGTGTGACCTCAAAAGAACCGGTTACGGTGACCATGAAGGGCGGCACGATTGACGCCGACAGTATGAATGTCTTTGATAATGGCGATCGCGTGCAATTCGGAGGCCGCGTCCGCTCGGTCTTCCGCCGAGCTGGCGCGCCCGTGAGTGGGGGGGAGACAGCGCCATGATCAAGCGGCTTACCGGACTATCCTTGATCGGCCTGGGGCTTGCGATCGCCCTTACATCCGCATCCTTTGCCCAAGAGACCAAAGGCAAGCCGAGCGGGCTTTCCAAAAATTCGAAAGATCCGATCAATATTGAAGCGGATGCCCTCGAAGTCTTCGATAAAGAGGGTAAAGCCGTCTATTCGGGCAATGTCATCGTGACGCAAGGCGAAACGGTGATGAAAGCCAAGAAGATGCAGATTTTCTATATCCGCAGCGAAGAAGGGCAGGCTGCCCCCGCCGAAGGCGAGACGGGCACTTCGATCAAGCGTGTCGAAGCCGAGGGCGAGGTGATCATTCTCGAGAAGGATCAGATCGCAACCGGCGAAAAGGGCATCTATGAAGCCACGACCGACATTATGACGATGACAGGCAATGTGACATTGAGCAAAGGCCAGAACGTCACCAAGGGCCAAAAACTCGTCTATAATCTCGGGACAGGCGTTGCCACGGTTGATGCCGGTGGCACAGGCCGCGTTTCGAGCAGCTTCGTCTCGGGTGGCGATGCGAAAAAGCCCGCGGCGCAGGGAAAACCCGCAAAGCCATGAGTTTTGAGGACTCCCCCCAAGTTTCAGATCCGACGGGATGGTTGATCGCGACCGGCTTACAAAAAGCCTATCGCGGCCGTCGCGTCGTGCGCGATGCCTCGCTTGCGGTGAGAAGCGGGGAAGCGGTGGGCCTCTTGGGCCCGAATGGCGCGGGCAAGACAACGATCTTCTACATGATCACCGGCCTCGTGCCGGCCGATGGCGGGCGCATCATGCTTGATGGTCATGATATCACGCCCTTCCCGATGTATCGCCGCGCGCGTCTCGGCATTGGCTATCTGCCACAGGAAGCCTCGATTTTTCGCGGCCTATCGGTTGAAGACAATATCCGCGCGGTTCTCGAGCTCGTTGAGAAAGACCGCGACCGGCGTGAGGCCGAACTCGACCATCTGCTCGAGGAATTTGACATCACACGCGTCCGCAAAAGCCCCGCCATCGCGCTATCTGGTGGCGAAAGACGGCGTTGCGAAATTGCGCGCGCACTCGCCTCGCGTCCGTCCTTCATGTTGCTGGATGAACCTTTCGCGGGCATCGATCCGATTGCGGTAGGCGATATCCGTGCACTCGTCCGTCAGCTCACCGCCCGCAAGATCGGCGTTCTCATTACCGACCACAATGTGCGTGAGACACTCGGCCTGATCGACCGCGCCTATATCATCCATTCGGGACAAGTGTTGATGGAAGGCACCCCCGAAGCGATCGTCGACAATGACGATGTGCGGCGCGTCTATCTCGGCGATGAATTCCGCCTCTAACGAGGCAAAGGGCACACGCAAGACGTGTTTTGACCAAACTCAATTTTAAGTATTTAATCGGATGTTAAGCAAAATCTGTGCCGATAGGCGGCCAGAGTGTTGCGTCCGGAGCTGCGTATCGTCCCGTGTCTGTGAAGTTCTCGCAAAGGCTAGAGCTACGCCAAAGCCAGTCTTTGGTTATGACGCCGCAATTGTTGCAGGCGATCAAGCTTTTGCAGCTCTCTAACATCGAATTGGCTGACTATATCGAGACGGAACTTGAAAAAAATCCGTTGCTCGAACGCGCGCAGGAAGAAACAGGCCCCGTCGCTCCGACCGATGCGCCCGCCCCCGATTCGGCATTGGGTACAGATACCGAATGGGAAACGCGCACCGTTGACCCCGAACGCGGTGAAATCGATCCGCGCCACGATGTTCATCTCGACAATGTGTTTCCCGATGATGCGCCAACTCTTACGCCGGCTGCGAATAATGATGCCGAGCCGATGGGTCTTTCTGCCACAAGCTGGAGTGGCGTGGGCGGACAAGGGGGCGATGGTGAAGATTCAAATCTCGAAGCCTATGTGGCGGCTGAGATTTCACTACATGACCATTTGACCGAACAATTGCATGTCGCGACAACTGATCCGATTGAGCGGATGATCGGCGCGACTCTCATCGATCTTGTTGATGAAGGCGGTTATATTCGTGAACCGCTGACCGACACGGCCGAGCGTCTCGGTGTACCGATCGAGCGCGCTGACAAAGTTTTAAAACTCATTCAAAGTTTTGATCCGACCGGTGTAGGCGCACGCGATCTTGCGGATTGTTTGCGTCTGCAACTCGTCGATAAAAATCGTTATGACCCTGCTATTGCGGCTTTGCTCGACAATCTCGATCTCTTAGCGCGACGCGATTTCGCATCTTTGCGTAAAATTTGCGGCGTCGATGACGAAGATCTTCTCGACATGGTTGCCGATATCAAAAAGCTCGATCCGAAGCCGGGCTTGAAATTTGGTGGTGGCACGGTTCAACCCGTTATCCCCGACGTTTATGTAAGGCGTTCGGCTGACGGCAGCTTTATGGTTGAATTGAATTCGGAAGCGCTGCCCCGCATTCTTGTCAATCAAACTTATGCGGCGAAGATTTCTTCGAAAGTCAAAAATGACGAAGAAAAATTCTATGTCAGCGAAGCGTTGCAAACTGCGAATTGGTTGACAAAAAGCCTTGAACAGCGCGCGAAAACGATTCTCAAAGTCGCCAGCGAAATTGTGCGGCATCAGGAATTGTTTTTCACAAATGGTGTTGAATTCTTGCGGCCGCTCAATTTGAAATCGGTAGCGGATGCGATTCAAATGCATGAATCAACTGTGTCGCGCGTGACATCGAACAAATATATCGCCGCTGAGCGCGGACTGTTCGAAATGAAATATTTCTTCACCGCGTCCATTGCCTCTGCGGAAGGTGGTGAATCTCACTCAGCGGAAGCGGTGCGGTTCCGCATCAAGCAAATGATCGATCAGGAATCGCCCGACAATATTCTCTCCGACGATACGATTGTTACAAAGCTCAAAGAGTCGGGCATCGATATTGCCCGCCGCACGGTCGCCAAATATCGCGACAGCCTCCGAATCCCGTCATCCGTTGAACGGCGGCGCGAGAAACAATCGCTTCCCGCGAAAGCCAGCTGACCGCTTCGCCCCTTATCCTTGATCCTCCGCCATTGACTTGAGGCCAAAGCGCCTTAACTCTCTCTTTGGGGAAGATGGGCCCCTTTGAGAAGACGACTATAAGCGGAGGGTTTTTCATGCCACTACGCGTATCGGGTAAAAATCTCGACATTGGCGAAGCGCTTCGCCAGCAAATCACCCAAAGACTACAGGACTCAGTTGCGAAGTTTTACTCCGGCCTCGTCACGGGTCATGCGACCGTCAAACGCGAAGGCTCAGGTTATGAGACCGATTGCGTCTTGCATTTGTCTTCGGGCGTAACGCTTCATGCCTTAGGCTTTGCACAAGAACCCTATCAAAGCGCTGACCGTGCGGCAGAGAAAGTGGAAAACCGCTTACGCCGTTACAAGCAGCGCCTGAAAGACCACGGTCCCGGTGGGGCTGTGCGCGAAGTGGAGGCGCCTTCTTACGTTATTCAATCGCCGGAAGAAGATGATGGTCCGGATGAGTCGGAAGCCTATAATCCTGTCGTGATTGCAGAGACCAAAAAGAGCATCCGCACCATGTCGGTCAGCGACGCCGTGCTTGATCTCGACATGACCGGCGCGCCGGTCGCGCTCTTCCGCCATGCAGGGTCCGGACGGATCAATGTCGTCTATCGCCGGACGGACGGGAACATCGGGTGGGTTGACCCGCCGACCGCGGACCACTAGAGGAGCGTCCACCGTAGAGACCGTCCCAAGGCGGCGCGCCTGAAATGGCCCGGTTCATGCTTTGCCAAATTGGCGAAGATCACACACAGAGACGAACCCATGCCCTTGACCGATGTCCTGACCCCGGAAGCTGTGCTTCCCGCGCTGAAGGCGTCTTCCAAAAAGCAGGCTTTGCAGGATCTGGCCGAACAGGCCGCGAAACTGTCGGGCCTCCCGGAACGCGAGATTTTTGACGCGCTTTTGCAGCGTGAACGGCTCGGTTCGACCGGAATTGGCAATGGCATTGCCATTCCGCATGGCAAAATGGCTAAACTTGACCGTCTCTTTGGGGTCTTCGCGCGTTTGGAAAAGCCCATCGACTTCGAATCGCTCGATGGCGAGCCGGTTGACCTGATCTTCCTGCTTCTGGCCCCGGAAGGTGCTGGTGCCGACCACCTTAAAGCCCTTTCGCGCGTCGCGCGGTCGCTGAGAGATCCGGCAATTGCCCAAAAACTGCGCAAGACGAAGGATGCGGACGCCCTCTTCGCGTTGCTGACGCAATCCCCGACCGCGTCGGCGGCTTAAGCCCTTAAAACGGCTTAACGCAGCCAATCCCGCTCTTTGTAATCGATCGCATAGCGCGCGGGCTCGGCCGCAATGGCGGCCATGCCGTATAAAACCGCGTCCGGTTCCATCAAAAGCCGTGTCGAGATTCGGCGGGTGAGCGCATCGACCGGTGCTTTCGACTCGAACGCCCTGCGGAACGCAGCCCCATCAATCATCGAGGCGATCCGCGGCAAAATGCCGCCGGCGAGCGTTACGCCTCCCGAGGCAAGAAAGGTGATGGCGATGTCACCGGCAAAACGCGCGATGATTTTGAGATAGGCATTGATGGTCGCGCGCGCGTCCGACGACGGGTCGGCCAAGGCCGCATTTACAATCGCGACACCATCATCGGCGGAGGGCTGAAGCCCTTTTGCCACCATCCGGGCGCGATGAATACGAACGAGACCCGGACCCGACATCACGGACTCGGTGGTGTTCCGATCAAGAACCTTTTGCAGATAGGGCCAGAAGGCTTCTTCATCCTTACCAACAGGACCGAGATCGACATGGCAGCTTTCGCTCGCGAGCGGCACATAGCGCCCATCAAGCGTGAGCAGCGCGCCGATGCCCAAGCCCGTGCCGGGCCCGAGAATGACCTGCATCGTCCCGCCCTTGGAAGGTGCGGCTTCACCGATTTGTTTCAGCCATTCCGAACGCAGCGCCGGCAATGACAAAGCCTGCGCTTCAAAATCATTGAGCAACAAACCCGAGGAGAGCCCGAGGCCCTTGGCGATCTCCGGACCGTCAATCGTCCAGCGCGCATTGGTGAGATGGCAGCGCCGATCCACCACCGGACCGGCCACGCACATCAAAACCGATTGCGGCACAAGCGGAGTAAGGGCCAATGCGGCTTTGATCGCCTCAAGCGGGCCCGCATAATCGGCGGTCTGGAACCGGCCGAGAATTTTCGGATCTTGGCCGGGCGCTTCGACAATCGAAAAGCGTGAATTGGTGCCGCCGATATCGGCAACGAGAACGGGATGGGCAAACATTCGGAATCAAACCTCACACGCCTATGGTCGAAGACGGGAGATGTAGCGCCTTCACCGAAGATGATCTATCTCTTTCGCGCGTTTAGAGGGGAACCCTCCCCGTCTTTCGCGCGTCAAGAATATTATCCAGATGGAGAGCGCCATGGCGTCCGCCGACAGCCTGTTTCCCTTAGGCCCCGACACCACCCCTTATCGCAAACTCTCGAGCGAGGGCGTGAAAGTCGAAACGCTCGGCGACAAGACGTTTCTTTCCGTTTCGCCAGAAGCGATCCGGTTGCTGTCGAAACAGGCTTTTATCGATATCAATCATCTCTTGCGGCCCGGCCATCTCGCGCAGCTCCGTAAAATTCTCGACGATCCGGAATCGACGCCCAATGATCGCTTCGTCGCTTATGATTTGTTGAAGAACGCGAATATCGCGGCCGGTGGCGTGCTGCCGATGTGCCAAGACACCGGCACAGCGATTGTCTCGGCCAAGCGCGGCCGCTTTGTGTTGACCGATGGCGACGATGCCAGTGCGATCACCGGCGGCATCAAAGACGCCTATTTCGAAAAAAATCTGCGCTACTCGCAAGTGGCGCCGCTCTCGATGTTTGAAGAGAAAAATACGAAGACCAATCTACCCGCCGAGATCAATCTCTATGCGGAAGGCGATGACGAG
>CANGSG010000046.1 GCA_947456435.1 Hyphomicrobiales bacterium | reverse complement strand
ATTTGACCAACAACCGGCAACGCAAAGACCAAGCCGAGCGACAAAATCAACAGACCAAAACCGACCGCACGCACGCCTGCGGCTGTATCAAAAAGCGCAAAACGGGGCTGTGCCAATTTCTCGATCCATCGCACCCACGGCATAGCGCGTTCAATCGCGCGGCTGACATCGGCGCGGGCAATATCACGCTTCAATATGGATGCAGGCAACCAAGGTGACGCGCGCCCGAAGAGCATTTGCAACGAGATAAAGACCATAAGAATACCGCTGACCAACGCAATCGGAGGCGGCATGGGCAAACTGTTCGGCAAGCCCAAAATGACGATGAGAATGGAATAACCGCGCGCACCCAATGCCGAGACAATTTCAGACACGGCCAACCGATCCCCCGTGCCCTGTTCAGGCAGACGCAGGAGGATGGACGAGATGCGGTCGGACGAAGAGCTCATCGCAAAAAAGAAAAATCCAAAGTGATCTCAAGGCAGCGAACACATACCGCCGCGCTTTGGTTCCCCTTGCGCCCTCTTACGATGAGAGTGCAGCGAGGATGGCATCGGCAGCGGCAAGGTGCCGCACGCGGAGCCCTTCTGCCATGGAATCGAGGCTGCGGTAAGGCATAAAAAGACGCGGATTGTTCGAAAGTCGCTTCCGATTGCGATCAAGAAAGGCCCAATAAAGGGGCGTGAAGGGACAAAGCTGCTCGGGATCTTTGGCCTTGGGGCTAAACCGGCATGAGGCACAATAATCACTCATGCGGTCGATATAGGCGCCAGACGCAGCATAGGGCTTTGAGGCCAAAAGACCGCCATCGGCATAAAGCGCCATGCCATGGACATTGGGAAGCTCGACCCATTCATAGGCATCGGCATAGACGGCCAAAAACCAATCTTCGACTTCATGGGGCCGAATACCTGCAAGAAGAGCGAAATTACCAAGCACCATCAAGCGTTGGATATGATGGGCATAGGCATTGTCCATCGTGTCCTTCACGCATTGGCGAAGACAATTCATCTCCGTGTCGCCCGTCCAATAAAAATCGGGCAAAGGCCGCGTCGCTTCGAGCGCATTGGAGTGGGAATACTCCGGCATTACATGCCAATAAAGACCGCGTACATATTCACGCCATCCGAGTATCTGACGAATAAATCCTTCAACCGCATTCAAGGGGGCGTGTACTTGATGATAGGCACGCTCGGCCGCCCGGCAAACTTCAAGTGGAAGAAGCAAACCGCAATTCAAAGCTGGTGCCAACAATGCATGAAACAAAAAGGGCTCGCCTCCTTTCATCGCATCCTGCACATCTCCGAAACGCGGCAGACAATCTTTGATGAAATGATCAAGCGCTTTTAACGCGGTCTTCCGCGTGACCGGCCAGCCAAAATTATCGAGTGAACCCGGATGATCGGCGAAGCGACGTTCGACAAGAGCCATCACCTCTTGCGTCACGTCGTCATGTTTAAAGCGCAAACGCGTGGGGATTTTTTCTTTCGATGAAAGCGCTTTACGGTTCTCGGAATCATAATTCCATTGGCCGCCTTCTGGCTCTTTGCCTTGCATCAGAAGACCGCTTTTCTTCCGCATCTCGCGATAGAAAAACTCCATTCGCAATTCCTTGCGCGGCTCCGCCCAGCTTTTAAATTCAGCCGGCGTGGCAAAGAAACGATCATCATCCCGAATTTCAACAGGCAATGAGAATTGCGTTTGCCATTCATCCATCATCGCGCGGACACGATATTCACCCGGCTCCGTAACAACGAGCTTTTTGGGTTTCAATTTTTTGATCGCGCGCGCGAGCTCACCGGTAAAAGAACCCGTGTTACCCTTGTCCTCAAGTTTTATATAGGTAACCGATAGACCTTCTTGCCTCAGCTCTTCAGCAAAATGCCGCATCGCTGAGAGAAGAAGAACGATCTTCTGTTTATGGTGTTTGACATAAGTCGTCTCGTCATGGACCTCGACCATCAACACATGATCATTTTTCGGATCGATATCACGAAGGCTCGAAAGCCCGCGCGATAATTGATCGCCGAGAACCAGACGTAACGCGCTCATCATCAGCCCTTTGTACGTAACCGCGCGCGGCCACCATCAATGCCGAAGCTTTGTCCCGTGATCCAATCCGCCTCAGGGGACAAGAGAAGGCCTGCAAGCGGCCCGACATCATCAGGCTCGCCAATGCGTTGCATCGCATGCATGCTGCCAATCGATTGCACAAGTGTGTCATTCGATGTGAGCGATGCCGCTAACGGCGTCCGCGTTAATGACGGCGCAATGCAATTCACCCGAATTTTTGGTGCAAGCTCTGCCGCAAGCGAAAGTGTCAAACCTTCGACCGCTCCCTTCGCCATGCCAATCGACGCATGCGCGGAGAATCCTTGGTGAACGGCAATGGTCGAGAATAAGAGAACCGACGCTGTACCTTGATAAGCTTTCAAAGCCGGAAGCGCCGTTTTAACCGCCGTGAAAGCGCCGAGGGCATTCAACTTGAAATCGGCAAGCGCTTCATCTTCTTGTAAACGCGTAACGGGTTTCAGCGTGATGGAGCCGACCGCATAGCATAGCCCCGCCAACGCACCATTACCTTTTTGGGCTGCCGCATCGACTGCATCGGCAATGTCATCCGCGCTCATCACATCCGCAACACTGACGGACGCACCTCCGAGAGCCGCTGCTGCGGCATCAAGCCGCGCTTTGTCGCGACCAACGAGATGGACATCAAAGCCGCGCGCTTTCACCGCTTTCGCAACCGATGAGCCAATGCCGCCCGCGCCGCCAAAAATCAGAATTGTACCCGTCATTATACTTGCCTTCCCGTGACTGCGTGTGATTCAAGGATCTCTGATCAAATTACGTATGAACGCGGCAAACAGATTGAAGCGTGTGACACATGCCCCCTATGCGAAAAAAGAGCGAATTGCCGCAAAAGACCTGCAAGACTTGCGGTCGCCCATTCACCTGGCGCAAAAAATGGGAACGCGTGTGGGACGAGGTGCTTTATTGTTCTGACCGCTGTCGGATGGACAAGCGCGCGAAATGATCATGCGTTATTGAGCGTTTGATCTCGCTGAACCTCGCGCTTTAGCGAGTGCTTCGGGCGTATCGAGATCCATCAAGATTGAACTTGTTTCAACCGGACTCTCAATGACCTCATCGCGATGAGACATCAGGAGTTTGCGCGCACCCGCATCCCCTTCAAGAGACTGCACATCATCAAACAACCGCCGCGCTATCAGCACAGGATTGCCCCACTCGCCTTGATAGGTGGGAACAACCGCTGACGCATCTGGAGAGGATTGGAACGTCTTAATTATCCGATCAATCAAAGACGATTCAATCAACGGCATATCACCCAAGAGAACAATTACGCCCTGACATGACGATGGCAACGCAGCAATGCCCGCTTTGAGCGATGTCGAAAGACCCTTAGCATAATCAGGGTTTGCCACAAAACACACATCACAGGCAGAAAGTGTAGAGCGGATTGCCTCATCTTGATGTCCGGTGACAACAAAAACGGGATTAGCTTTTGAACGCAGGGCCGCCTCAACAGTATGATGCAGCAGCGGTCGATCACCAAGAAACTCAAGAAGTTTGTTGCTGCCCATGCGCGTCGAACGACCGGCGGCAAGAACAAGCGCCGTAATCGTCATTCCGCATGCTCCGCACCGGGATCACGTGGATGACCGCGTTGCACGATCTCCATCAACAAACCGCCAACGCCCAAAGCGGTGATATCCGCGCGCGTCACCGGAATGTCAGCCATCACGCGATGAAGCACCCAATCAAATCCGTTTTCTTTGGGAGACCGCGCACACCCCGGTGCGCCAATCACTGTTTTACCACGCACCGATCCCAACAAGAGAAGATTACCCGGATCAACGGGCATACCAAAATGCTCAATGCGTCCACCCGCCTTCTCAATCGCTGAAGGGATAATGTCGCGACGATCCGTAATCGCCGACGCACCATAAATGATGACGAGATCAGCGCCATCATCAAGCATTGATAGTATTGCGTGTGAAACAGCATCAATATCATGGGCAACGCGCAGATCAGCATCGACACTTGATCCTGCGGGCGCGAGACGCCCTTCAAGAACAGCGAGGGTTTTGTTAATCACGCTCGGCTTTAAGCCCGGAAGTAAAGTTGAGATAGCCGCGACCTTGCGTAGCTTGAATGGGTGCACGGCAACGAGCGGCGCAATTCCAATCACCGCGTTTGTTTTATCCATCACTCTCTTGGGAACGGCGAAAGGAATAATTTTAACGGTCGCCACCATCTCGCCGCGCTCGACTGCACGATAGTCCGGCAAAGTGGCAAAGGTTACCGACTCATCAATGGCGTTCAGCGCCTGAATGCGCAGCGCATCCACACGCAACACACCTGACGCATTGGCAAACAAATTAACGCGGCCCGTTGACGGGCGATCAAGGCGGATTGATGACCCACATAAAGATCGCGCAAGAGTCTCTGCAGCATGGTCTTCGTCGATATCATCTGCATCAAGCTGCGCGACGACGACATTGTCACGCCCATCAAGACGTAATGCGTCAATATCTGCGCTTGTAAGGCGCGCACCTTTCTTCAACACGCGATCAGCAAATTTGATCGAATGCGCGGAGATCGCACCCAAAGCCTGATCAAGAGGAACGGGACCGAATTTCATGAACTCAATTTCCGATCTTCGTCCCGTCAGGCTTCAAACGAAGCTTCGCTGTAATCTCACCGAGAATCGAGAGCGCAATTTCAGCAGGGCTAATCGCACCAATATTCAATCCGATAGGCGCATGAATGCGTTTGATGGTCGCTTCATCAAAGCCCATCGCCTGCAAGCGCTCCCCTCTTTTGCCATGCGTCTTCCGCGATCCCAGCGCGCCTATATAAAACGCATCCGACTTCAATGCGAAATTCAATGCCGGATCATCAATCTTCGGATCATGCGTTAACAACAAATAAGCCGTGTATCGATCAGCGCCCAGTTTCGGCAACACGACATCAGGCCATTCGGCATGAATCGTTACATCCGGAAATCGTTCCGGCGAGGCAAAGGCCTCACGAGGATCAACGATAATGACATCATGGCCAAGTTGTTTCGCCATCGGCACAAGCGCTTGCGAAATATGCACCGCACCAATGGCAATGATCCGCAACACAGGCGCTTGAACGGTCAGAAAAACTTTATGGTCTTCGCTTTCAACAACACCACTTTTTCCCATCCGCAACGCATCGGAGAGAACGAAAGATAAAGGATCGCTCGCAATATCTTTTTCAAGAACAAGCCGTTGCGTGTTTGTGTGTAAATCAGTGACGAGCACCGCCGCGCGGCGATGAGCACGCTCTTCATTCAATCGAGCGAGAAGCGCGAGATCCATCAGCTAACCTTCTCGACATAAACGCTGATGCGGCCGCCACAGGATAATCCGACTTGCCATGCGGTCTCATCGGCGACGCCAAATTCAAGAAGCTTCGGCGCGCCGCTCTCAATGACATCCAGCGCCTCGGTCACAACCGCACCTTCGACGCAGCCCCCCGAAACGGAGCCCATGAAGGTACCCTCGGCATCAATGACGAGATGGCTGCCAACCGGACGCGGTGCAGAGCCCCATGTTTCAACAACGGTTGCCAGAGCCACACCCCGGCCTTCCCGCCGCCAGGCTTCCGCTTGCCTCAAAAGATCATCATCGGTCGCGAGCATCGAAGTCTCCTTTGCGCTCTACCGTCACGCCACCCGCTTCAACCACAATCGCGGATTAGCGGAGGCGGCGCTGTCTTTCGATAGAGCCTGAACCAGCGTCTCCATGCTCTTTAGATTGTGGATCGGCCTGAATTCGTCAACATGGGGCAGGATGGCGCGGATGCCGGAAGCCTTCGCCTCAAAGCCGTCAAAGCGCAAGAGCGGGTTTAACCAGACGAGTTTTGAACAGGAGCGATGGAGCCGCGCGATTTCCTTTTGCAACTCATCTGTGTCGTCACGCTCAAGACCATCGGTGAACAGAAGCACAATCGCCCCCTGCCCCAAAACCCGACGCGCCCATTCGCGGTTGAACTTTGTGAGCGAAGGACCAATGCGGGTGCCGCCCGACCAATCA
This sequence comes from Hyphomicrobiales bacterium, assembly GCA_947456435.1. GTDB lineage: Bacteria > Pseudomonadota > Alphaproteobacteria > Rhizobiales > Beijerinckiaceae > CAIUPE01. The sequence goes on along the minus strand of CANGSG010000046.1, from coordinate 7,265 downwards.
GCCACTTGCTCCGAACATTTTGCGAGCGCTTCATCCGGATCGCGGCTTTTCAAAGAGCGTGTCACATTGGTCAACCGCGTGCCGAAGAGAAAAGTATGCACGCGTTTGCGCTTGTCCGTGAGCGTATGAAGAAAATGCAAAAAGAGCCGCGTATAATCCGCCATTGATCCCGATATATCGCAAATCGCCACGACGGGCGGTTGCCGCTCCGCGCGATCACGAAATTGCAACGAAATAGAATCGCCGCCTTGGCGCAAGCTTGTGCGGAAAGTGCGGCGCGGATCGATGCGCTTGCCCGATAAGGCCGATACAAAACGACGCGTCGGCCGCGCATCATCAGGCATGATCAAGCGATCAATCAAAATGCGTGCCTGGGTTATCTCTTGCGCAGTCATTTGCGCGAAATCTTTTGTCTGCAAAATCTCACGTTCAGAAATTGTGAGCCTGGCATCAAATTCGATTTTTTCTTCCTCTGGCGGCGTTTCATCCCGCTTGGCTTTGAGCAATGATTCAGCCGCGCGCAAAGCACCCGCTTCCGGCTTCTTCTTCTTTTCGTCCTTACCCGGCGAATAAGGCGACATGGTCTGGATGATTTTTTCAATCAACGCGCGACGACGAAAAAAGATTCGAAAGGCTTGGGTGAACACATCTGAATGTTCATGCTTCTTCACGAAAATCGCATGCAAGGTCCAATAGAGATCCTCACGACTTCCAATATGAGCGGTCTCGACTGCTGACACCGCATCGATCACCGCGCCGGGGCCCACCGGCAGCCCCGCATCTCGCAAGGCGCGCGCAAAATAAGCGATATTCTCGGAGAGTTTTCCGGGCATTATTTCGGCGACTTTTCAGGCTTTGTCGTTACCTTGATTTCATCCAAAATCGCTTTGATTTCCGAGCCCTGCATTTTTTGAATATCGTCTTGATACTTCAACAAGACGCCGAGCGTATCGGTGACCTCTTTTGGATCAAGAGCGACCGCGTCAAGTTCCACAAGCGCCGTGGCCCAATCAAGTGTTTCAGCAACACCCGGCACTTTGAAGAGATCTTGTTTGCGAAGCGCTTGGACAAAGGCCACGATTTCGGCCGAAAGTTTTTCAGAGGCTTGCGGCGCCTTCGTGCGCAAAATTTTCAATTCGCGTTCTGCGGTTGGATAACCAACCCAATGATAAAGACAACGCCGTTTCAAAGCGTCGTGAATTTCACGCGTCCGGTTCGAGGTCACAATCACAATGGGTGGTGATGGGGCCTTCACGGTTCCCAATTCAGGAATCGTCACCTGAAAATCACTCAAGACTTCCAAAAGATAGGCTTCAAAGGCTTCGTCCGTGCGATCAAGTTCATCGATAAGCAAAACAGGCGCGCCCGTCACATTAGGCGAGAGCGCCTCAAGGATAGGACGCCGCACCAAATAACGTTCTGAAAAAATATCACTTTCGAGTTTGCTGCGCTCGACCGCGCCTTCCGCTTCCGTCAGGCGGATGGCCATCATCTGCGCGGCATAATTCCATTCATAAACGGCGGATGAAACATCAAGCCCTTCATAACATTGCAGGCGGATAAGCGAGCGACCTAAAGTTTTCGCAAGCACTTTGGCGATTTCGGTTTTGCCAACACCCGCCTCGCCCTCCAGCAATATCGGGCGTCCCATTTTCAAAGCGAGAAAGAGAACGGTTGAGAGCGAACGATCAGCGACATAATCGCCACGCGAAAGCAGCGCTTCCATCTCATCAATCGATTGGGGCAACGCGGTTGCGGTCATAACGCACCTCTTTCCGTGATGAAGGAGAAACCTAACAACTCCTTCGCGTCATTTCAGCCTTTATGAAAATGCCCGGCACAAGGCCGGGCATTCCTTGATCGTCATCAAAAAGAAACGGCTATTACTTAGCTGTCGCCTTTTCGACCGCGCGCTTGGCCATCACTGGGATGAGATGGGCGCGATAATCTGCGCTCGCATGCATATCGGCATTCAGGCCGGACGCTGCGACCTTGACGCCGTCAAGCGCCTTGGCATTGAAGCGCGAAGCCAAAGCCGCTTCACATTCCTTCGAACGGAACACGCCGTTTGAACCCGCGCCCGTGACTGCCACGCGCACATCCGAGCCCTTCTTTGCCACAAACACGCCGACAAGCGCGTAGCGGGAAGCCGGGTTCGGGAATTTTTCGTATGCGGCTTTCGACGGAATGGGGAACGAGACCTTTACGATGATCTCGCCTTCTTCCAAGGCGGTTGCAAACATGCCTTGGAAAAATTCGTCGGCCGTGATCTTGCGCTTATTGGTAATGATCGTCGCATTCAGCGCGAGCGCTGCAGAGGGGTAGTCCGCTGCGGGATCATTATTGGCAATAGAGCCGCCGATCGTGCCGCGATTGCGAACGGCCGCATCACCGATACCCTCCGCAAGAGCGGCGAGACCAGGTATGGCATTCTTCACAACCGCAGAGGTCGCGACTTCGACATGGCGCGTCATAGCACCGATGACGATGTTGCGGCCCTTTTGTTCAATCCCCGTCATGCCTTCGGCATGATTGAGATCGATCAGAGCGGATGGTGAGGCGAGACGTTGCTTCATTGTGGGCAGCAAAGTTTGGCCACCGGCCAGCACTTTACCTTCCTCATTTTTGGCAAGGAGCGTCGCCGCCTGACGGACTGTTTTTGGAGCGTGATAATTAAAGGCGTACATGTTGTTCTCCCTGAACCTTATTCAGCGGCCAATTTGCGGGCACCCTTCTGGCAAGCTTGCCAGACGGCGTAAGGCGTTGCCGGCATCGGCACGTCTTCATGACCCACAGCATCGGTAATTGCGTTAATGACGGCGGGCGGAGCAGCAATCGCGCCCGCTTCACCGCAGCCCTTGATACCAAGCGGATTGGTCGTGCAGGGCGTATTCGTCATGCCGACATCGAAGCTCGGCAAGTCGTCCGCGCGAGGCATGGTATAATCCATGTAAGACGCGGTAACGAGCTGACCATCCGCATTGTAATGCGCGCCTTCGAGAAGTGCTTGGCCAACACCTTGTGCGATGCCGCCATGCACCTGACCTTCAACAATCATCGGATTGATGACATTGCCGAAGTCATCGACAGCGGTCCATTTCACAATGTCGGTCGTGCCCGTATCGGGATCGATTTCGACTTCGCAGATATGAACGCCCGACGGGAAGGTGAAGTTGGTCGGATCGTAGAACGCGCCTTCCTTCAAACCGGGCTCGAGATCCTGCCCGTTGAATTTATGCGCGATATAGGCCTGCAAGGCGACTTCGCCGAAAGCGAGGCTCTTGTCGGTACCCGCAACCGAGAAGCGGCCATCCTTGAATTGAATGTCCTTCTCAGCGGCTTCAAGCGCATAAGCGGCAACCTTCTTGCCCTTGGCGATGACCTTATCGACAGCTTTGACAATCGCCGACATGCCAACGGCACCCGAACGTGAGCCATAAGTGCCCATGCCGAACTGCACTTTGTCAGTGTCGCCATGCACAACCGCGACCGAGTCGATGTCGATGCCGAGACGATCAGCAACCAATTGTGCAAACGTCGTCTCATGGCCTTGACCATGCGAATGTGACCCTGTGAGCACTTCGACCGTGCCAACAGGATTGACGCGGATTTCAGCCGATTCCCAAAGACCCACACCGGCGCCGAGTGAACCCACCGCAGCCGACGGCGCAATGCCGCAGGCTTCGATATAGGCTGAGAAGCCGATACCGCGCAGTTTGCCATTCTTGGCTGAGTCTTTCTTGCGCTTGGCGAAGTTTTTGTAATCCGCCATTTCAAGAGCGAGATCGAGAGAGGCTGTATAATTGCCCGTGTCATAGGCCATGATCACGGGCGTCTGATGCGGGAAGCTCTTGATGAAATTCTTCCGACGGAACATCGCCGGATCACTTCCTGTTTCACGCGCCGCCTTCTCAATGATGCGTTCGATGAGGAAGGTCGCTTCCGGACGGCCTGCGCCGCGATAGGCGTCAACCGGCGCGGTTGTTGTGTAGATGCCTTCAACCTCCGCATAGATGGCCGGAATATCATACTGACCCGACAAAAGCGGAGCGTAGAGATAAGTCGGCACACAGCTCGAGAAGGTTGAAAGATAAGCACCGAGATTGGCTTTCGTCTTTACACGCAGGCCAAGAATCTTGCCCTTGTCGTCGAGTGCCAATTCAGCATGCGAAATATGATCGCGACCATGAGCATCCGAAAGGAACGCTTCGGTACGATCCGCCGTCCACTTCACCGGACGACCCACTTTCTTCGAGGCCCATACGCAAACGGTTTCTTCGGCATAAATGAAGATCTTTGAACCGAAACCACCGCCGACATCCGGCGCAATCACACGGAGCTTGTGTTCAGGCGCAATGCCGACAAAGGCTGAGAGAACAAGACGTGCCACATGCGGATTTTGGCTTGTCGTGTAGAGCGTATAAACGCCGGTGCCTGAGTCAAAATCACCGATCGCCGCGCGCGGTTCCATCGCATTCGGAATGAGACGGTTATTCACGAGATCGATCTTAGTGACGTGTTTAGCCTTGGAGAAGGCCGCGTCCGTTGCCGCTTTATCACCGAGGTGCCAATCATAAACGACATTGTCTGGTGCAACATCGTGGATGGCACCGGCGCTCTTGGCTTTGTTCATATCCACAACGGCCGGGAGCACTTGATAGTCGACAATGATTTTTTCAGCAGCGTCTTTCGCTTGCGCGTAAGTATCCGCAATCACGACAGCGACGTGATCGCCGACATAACGCACTTTGCCTTGCGCGAGGGCCGGATGCGCGCCCGCTTTCATCGGCGAGCCGTCCTTATTGTGGATCATCCACCCGCAAATCAATCCGCCGATTTTATCAGCCGCAAGATCGTCTCCAGTCAAAACGCCCAACACGCCCGGCGCCTTTTGGGCCGCTGAGATATCAAGCTTCTTGATGTTGGCATGAGCATGGGGCGAACGCAGGAAATAGGCATAAGCCTGATCCTGACGATTGATGTCATCCGTATATTGGCCCTTGCCCGTAATGAAACGGAAATCTTCCTTGCGGAGTACCGGTGCTCCGACGCCTGTCTTGGCACTCATGGGGTTCTCTCCCTCGCGATTTTTTCAAAAAACGCTTTGATTGTAATGGGCGAAACTCGACTTGATAACAGATCCGATCACTTCATCGCGGCCGCGCCTTGGGCGACGGCTTTGACGATGTTGTGATAACCGGTGCAGCGGCAGATATTGCCTTCGAGCTCTTCACGGATCGTGTGCTCATCAAGCTTGTTGCCCTTGCGGTTCACAATATCGATGGCTGACATGATCATGCCCGGCGTGCAGAAGCCGCATTGCAGACCATGATTTTCACGGAATGCTGTCTGCATCGGGTGGAGATTATCCGGAGTGCCGATCCCCTCGATCGTTGTCACGGATGCGCCATCACATGAAACGGCCAAAGTGGTGCAGCTTTTCACCGCACGACCATTCACATGGACCACGCAGGCGCCGCATTGGCTCGTGTCGCAACCGACATGGGTACCCGTCAGATGCAAATTCTCACGAAGAAATTGGGCAAGTAAGGTCCGCGGATCAACCGTCGCGGTGACTTGTTTGCCATTGACCGTCAAAGTGACGCTAGCCATGGGCGCTCCTCCAGTTGTAGGGTCGACGCCTTGAGGCGCCTTTCTCTCTTAATTCAAACTACCATCGGCGAGATTATACCCGAAACCGGCGGGGTCAAGACAGCGAAGACCCGTTTAAGGTATGAATTTGACGGAATTCTGCAGAAAATAGTCGCAATCATCAGGTGTATAGGTCAGTCTTATTGACCAAGTTGGACCGTATTGTCGGTTGAGTCAGAAGAAGGTTCGGGTAGTTACCATGGCGCTTCACTTCTCTAAGGACGACGAGGCTATTCTCGCAGGTGATCAGGGCATGGGCGCAAAAATGGCGCTCAGAATTGTCGCCGAAACCGCCCGTTTAATGGGCGCTCCGCGCTTAATCCCCATCGCATCGGCCCATATCGACGGCGCGCTCTATCATGGTGACTCGGGCACACTCTTTGCCGAGAAGCTTGTCGAAGGTGAGGCGAAAGTCGCGGTTCGCTCGACTTTGAATGTCGGCGCGCTGGACCTTATGGGCTGCTCGAAACAACGCCTGCCGCCGCATGAGCGCGATATGGCCAAGCGTATGATGCGCGCTTACGAAAAAATGGGCTGCGAGCCCTCCTGGACCTGTTCACCCTATCAAGCGGGCCACCGGCCCGCGCTCGGCAGCGATGTCGCCTGGGGTGAGTCGAACGCCGTTGTGTTCTGCAATTCGGTCCTTGGTGCGCGCACCAATCGCTATGGTGATTTCCTTGATATTGCCTGCGCGATCGCCGGTCGTGCGCCAGATTATGGTTTGCATCGCACGGAAAATCGTCGTGCCCGTTTTGTGATCGATGTTTCGGGTCTTTCGGAACAACTTCGCCGTTCCGACGTGTTCTATCCGATCCTTGGCACTTGGTTCGGTTTGGAAATGACCAATGACATCGGCGTTGTCGATGGGCTGCAAGGCTTTCCAAATGAAGATAATCTCAAAGCCTTTGGCGCGGCTTCAGCGTCTTCGGGCGGCGTTGGCCTCTTTCATATTGCCGGCGTGACGCCGGAAGCGCCTACGGTTGAAGCAGCACTTCAAGGACAAAAGCCTGAGCGTGTCATTCGCGTCACAATCGATATGGTGCTGGGCGCTTTGAAGCGTCTCTCAAATGCCACAAGCGAAGCGATTGATGCGGTTGCGATCGGAAGCCCGCATCTTTCACTCGATGAAATTCACGCTCTGCTCACGCTTCTCAATGATCGAAAAGTCACACGCCCCTTCTTCGCCTGCACGGGTCGGCATGTGTTACGATCCATTGATGCGGATGGCACAAGATCAAAGCTTGAATCACTCGGCATTACAATTGTTGCCGACACCTGCGTCGTTGTCACACCCATGTTGCCTGAAGGCGGCGGCGTGCTCATGACGAATTCCGGAAAATTTGCGCATTATGCGACGGGTAATACCGGCTATAGCGTGCAATATGGATCACTTAAAGATTGCGTTGAGAGTGCGGTTTCTGGCCATGTGATCCGCGACGGAGGGCTCTGGCAATGAAAGCGCACGTATTAATCGCGGGTGAAGCGCAAGGCGAAGTGCTGGCCCTTACACATCCGATTTCATTCTGGGGCGGCGTTGATCCCCGAACCGGTGACATCATCGATGCGCGTCATCCGGAACGCGGCATCAATATCGCCGGTAAAATTTTGGCACT
>CANGSG010000045.1 GCA_947456435.1 Hyphomicrobiales bacterium | reverse complement strand
CAGACCACGGCTTTCTTGCCGATGCGATTGAGACCGTCACCCAGACCCACTGTGGTCGTGGTCTTGCCCTCACCCGCCGGTGTCGGGTTGATGGCGGTCACGAGGATCAGCTTGCCCTCTGGACGGCTCTGGATCGACTTGATGAAGCTTTGGCTCACCTTGGCCTTGTCGTGGCCATAGGGGAGGAGATCGTCAGCGGGAATTCCCAGCTTGGCGCCGATCTCCATGATCGGTTTTTTCTTTGCTTCGCGCGCGATTTCGATATCGGTCTTGAATGCCATAACGTCCCCCATATGACCCATTTTTTGATTTCACAGCCTATGCGCCTGTACCGACAAAACTCTATCGAAAATCCGCCCTTATCTTTTCAAAGACGGGCAAAGCTTGATATGTGACGCTAATTGATTGTCATTTGCCGCCACGCCATGGCGTAAATTGAACAAAGAGAACCTTTCCTTTAGAGACCCTCCTTATGAGCCTTCCCGTCGCGCTTCAGAAAAACCTCCGTCTGCCGGCGATCGTAGCGCCGATGTTTTTGGCGTCGGGTCCCGACCTTGTGATCGAAACCTGCCGCGCGGGGCTGATCGGGACTTTTCCGGCGCTAAACGCGCGGAGCACAGAGGACCTTTCACATTGGCTCGACGACATAGAGGCACGCCTTGCTGAAGGCCCGCCTGCGGCGGCTTTTGGCGTTAATCTCATTGTTCATAAAACAAATACACGTCTCGAAGCGGATCTTGCCCAGATCATCCGCCATCGCGTGCCGCTGGTGGTCACATCGCTCGGCGCTGTCAGCGATATCGTTCAAGCCATCCATTCTTATGGGGGACTTGTCTTTCATGATGTCATCAGCCGGCGCCATTCAGAGAAAGCAGCAGAGGCCGGCGTCGATGGTTTAATTGGTGTCTCAGCCGGTGCGGGCGGTCATGCCGGCATATTGAATCCCTTCGCCATGCTTGCTGAAATGCGCTCTGTTTTTTCAGGTACACTTATTCTTTCAGGGTCGATGAATACAGGGCGCGATATCGCCGCCGGGCGCATGATGGGCGCTGATTTCGCTTATCTCGGCACGCGCTTTCTCGCGACACGAGAAGCGATGATTCCGAATGCCTATAAAGATATGCTCACAACATCGCGTGCTGCAGACATTCTTTATACGCCCAACATCTCAGGTGTTCCGGCGAATTTTTTAAAGCCAAGTATTCGCGCAGCGGGGCTTGATCCGGATCTCCTTCCGCCACCACATGCGCTAGATTTATCGAATGAAGCGAAAGCGTGGAAGACCATCTGGTCAGCCGGTCACGGTGTCGGATCCATTGATGATTGCCCAACGACCGCAGACCTTTGTGCTTCCCTAATTGCTGATTATAAAGCAGCTTACCAACAAGCCACTTTAGATCCATTTATCTGATCCAAAAAATTCAACGCGGCATCATGCGCGAGAAGATTTTGGTATCATCGACGAATTGATGCTTCAGCGCGGCAATCACATGCAAGCCCAAGAGAGCCAAAGCGACATTACTTCCAAGCTTATGCAAGATGATGATCTTGATCGGGATGACAGGCGCCAAAGGATAATCCATCAGTCCGAAAAGATTGAGGCCTACGACTTGTGGATGTCTCGCGAGAAAACTCGGCAATCCAAGCCAACCCGTAATCGGCAAGCCGATCATCAACACATAAAAGAGACCATAGATGATGGTCGCGAGCTTCTTCTCCCATGGCTTCACAGTGTCAGGCAAAGCCGGTGGTGGATTAGCAAGGCGCCAAGCGATGCGAATGACCGAGAGGATCAAAATTGCTATGCCGATATTGATATGCAGATTGACCAGAGAGAACGCGCCAGCACCCTGATCCTCAGCAATCTCTTTCTTGACCTCCATCATATCTTCACCAAGAAGAAGCATGCCGATGAGAAGGATTGCCATCAACCAATGCAGTATGATAGCGACACGGTCGTAATTTGTGCGGGGCGTTGCGGTCATCGTTTCAGTCCTTAATACGGTCGAAAGAACATCGAATTGCAGACATTCAATGCACTCGCGCGCGTTTCCATATTCTTTGGTCTTGTCGAAGGGACCAAGGTCTGTCAACCGAGTCTTTCGAACAGTAAAGTCCCCGCGAATGTTCTGGATATGAAGGGCGGCTTCATGAGCCCCTCCCCCATTATCCTGATTTGAGTTTCACACCCCTACACCCCATTTCCACCGGACCCTCCGCGAAGGATCCTGCAAGAGCATCATGACATGATCGATAAACGCACTCTCCTCAAACATCTCCATGAAGACGTCTATTGCCGCATCGACGCATCCCCCATTCACGGCGTCGGCGTGTTTGCGATCCGCGAGATTCCGAAAGGCGTTGACCCCCTGAAAAGCCTCGTGCCGCGGGACGAGGTCGAATTGACCAGCGCCGACCTCGAGGGTCTGCATGAAGGTGTTTTGGCGCAGATGGAGAAATATTGCTTCTTCGACGGCGACCTGGTTCTCGCCTCAGCCAATGGCCTCAATACAGTTGATATGGCGATCTATCTCAATCATTCAAAAGCACCCAATCTTCGCCTCGTTGCGCCAGGTCAATTCGAAACCATACGGGTCATTAATGAAGGTGAAGAGCTGGTGATGGATTACGACATCACTTTCGGTGAAACACATCATTTCGAATGAAAAAGGCCCGACGCTTGATGGCGTCGAGCCCTTAATTATCGGCAATTACGAGACGCTGGATGAAATAGCCAGCGTCTTTTTCTTTAGCCTGCGCGGCGCATCCGCATCACAGGGCGCGGCTGTTCGCGATAAACGCGGTTCCAATCCGACATTCTGAAATCCGTATGGAGCGGCGATGTGAGATCGAGCGCCAAAGGATCGTCGAGCTCGGTCAACACGAGCGAATAGATCGGCTCGAGATCGGTCACGAAGAGGCTCTTATAGCCATAGTCGCCCACGGGACCGAGATTGTAATAACGGAGATTATTCCGCTGCGCCCAACGCGAGGCCAAGAGGCACGCATAGATACCGGGAGACTTGTTTTTGAAGTCCCGGTTCCATTGGCAGAAGCTGCCATAGAGCTGATTATATTTAGGCAGCACGACGGAGACGTCGGTCAGCACCAATTCTCCTTCCGGAGAATGAACGTGAATGACCAGCACATCGAGCGTGCGGACATAATCGATGAAGCCTTCGATCTCGCGATCATCGATATAGCAATTCTCAAAATGAGTACCGCCCATCTCGTAAAGATCGTCGAAAGTGAGCGTCGATCCCGCAATCACTGTCTCCGTGACCGTGAAATTACGGAACATCTTATCGAGCTCATGGAATTTCCGACGACGGCGCTCATCAGCCCAGAAGGCCGGTGATTTGGTGTCGACAAGACCATAATGGTCATTGATCGGAACGCCGAATGCGCTGTCCGGAGGAAGCGCATAAACTATGAAAGGACGCGGAACACTCGCCAACATCTCCTCATTGACCTCAATATAAGGGCAAAGAGCATCCCAACGAGTCGTATAATAAACGAGATCGTTATGGGTGCTTTCGACGAGGAGATTGTCGGGGGTCCAACTCTGATTACCGACCCGCTTCATCATGCGAGAAACTTTCGTTCTACCCGACTGTGACCCGACCTACCGGGTCGTCTTAACTTACCGTTTATAGGACGGCAATTCCTGTAAATCAAAATAGTCCACATCTACTGAACGATTTGTAAACAGAAATTTCGGGTCTGTCTTCTTTAATTTTTCAATCTGACCCGACATTTCTGCCAAATGCCGCGATGCATCACTCTCGGGATCATCCAATTGTGCGAAGTAGGTTTCCTTCAAAGGACAATCGCGATCGAAGCTGAAACGATCTGATTCGGGATCATAAGACAAGGGGTAAAGCGAACACGAGAACGGCTTCTCGCTTCCAAGTATGCATCCTTCAGGACCAAGATTCGTGCAGTTGGTCTCTACGCAGAGAGAGCCGTAACGCTTTTCTTCCCGTGCAGTCAGCGTAATCTCGAGGGGTGGATACCCCTCTTCAATCGTGCAGCATTGCCGGCACACAGCGCAATGATCAAACAGCATCCGCGATAACTCCGCGCGAAAAAACTGCGGCAGAGGCAATACGAATCTGCGTCACTTGTCCAGACTCTGATCGAATTTGTTGCGCGCGAAATGGGGTTCATCCCCATCTGCGTGACCCATTTTCGAACGGTGCGTGCAAATTTACGCGTGCAATCGGTTGCAATCGTTACCGTCAATCGAAGCCCTCCTCGATGAGAATGAAAGAGATCAGCCACGCGCGATGAGCGGAAAAAAATCCGACCGCGGCTGAGGAGGACGCGCGGAATGAGACGATCTCGGCGAGCACACATGTCCGGGAGCGCGCGAAAAAAATCGGACCATGGTGGAGGGCATCAGGAGGCGTGAGACAAGCTCCGGGAACAAATGCGCCGCGTCACGCGCTCTATAAAAGGAGGCGCTTCTCATCGCTATTGATCAGGAGACGTGATGTGTGAAAGTCAACGCACCGATAGAAATCGAACCACGCGCGTCGTGCAGCGCGAGCCGCAAATCATGCCGATCCGAGAATGCACACGCGGCAAAAACAGATCGCTTGTTGGGAGAAGAAGATGTTGGCGCGCCCGGAACGATTCGAACGTCCGACCCTCAGATTCGTAGTCTGATGCTCTATCCAGCTGAGCTACGGGCGCGGGGGATCGGCATCAACCGATCTCATGGGCCGCTTCCATAACCCCTCACGCGACCGACTGCAACCCTCGTGAAAGCGAGGATCGCCGCGCGCGGAAATAATCCAGCAACGTCCGGAACGAATTGACTTTCTGGCCCTGTTCCGCCATTAACCCCGCTGACTTTGACCCCCGCCCGGTCCTGAGACGATGCTCCTACGGCGACCCGCCGTTGAGATTGAACAGGATCTGTGTGCCACCCGACCCCGGTTCGGACGGCATACCGTGGCGAAAGACGATTGGAGAAGACCCGTGAAGCGCACCTATCAACCGAGCAAGCTCGTCCGCAAGCGTCGGCACGGCTACCGCGCCCGGATGGCAACAAAAGGCGGCCGCAAGGTCATTGCTGCTCGTCGCGCACGCGGCCGGAAGCGTCTTTCAGCCTGATTTTATCGGCGATCGCGCCCCGCCAGAGACGTTACCGCGCAGGAATATCCCCGGCGAAGATCTCGAGTGCTCCATGACGGTTCAAAAGCGGACGGCCCCGAAATCAACGGACCCGAAGCCGACCCGATGGCTCACGCGCCGCCCTGAATTCCTTTCCGCCGCCAAAGGGCGCCGTCATCATGCGGCGCTTTTTACCATTCAGGCCCTTCGTCGCTCCCCTCTCGAGGGACCCGCCCGTTTCGGTTTGACGGTGACAGGCAAAACGGGAAATGCCGTTGAGCGTAACCGGATCAAACGCCGTCTGCGCGCCGCCATTGGCGAAGTGGGCCGGGCAACGGCCGCTGACGGTATGGACTATGTACTCATCGGCCGCCGAGACATTCTTGCGACCCCTTACACAAATCTGCTCGCGGAATTATCTGCGGGTCTGAACCGCCTTTCATCCGATGCCGGGCGCACCGCCCCGTCTTCCTCACATCCCACAAAGAAGAATCGTTGAGCCATGCAGGACAGCAAAAATCTCATCCTCGCCATCGCGCTTTCCATGGCCGTCCTCGTGGGGTGGCAGTATTTCTTTGGCCTCCCGATGCTCGAAGGCGCCAAAAAACAAGCACAACAAGCCGCTCAGCAATCGGCCCAAACAACCACAACGACGCCGGCTCAAGGCACAACATCACCATCAGCATCCGCTCCATCGACGACAGCGCCTTCATCGCTTCTGACGCGTGAAGACGCGCTCGCTGCCTCACCACGCATCATCATCGACACACCGAAGCTCAAAGGCTCGATTGCTCTCAAGGGCGGCGATCTCGACGACATCGCGTTCAAATCCTATCGCGAGACCGTCGATCCGAATTCGGCGAATATCGTTTTTTTCTCGCCTGACAAAACACCGAATGCCTATTTCGCACGGTTCTTCTGGCTCGCTGCGCAGGGCTCGACAATTGAGTTACCTTCGGTTGCAACTGTTTGGACAGCCGACAGCGATCGTTTGACGGCTGATAAGCCGGTGACCCTCTCATGGGATAATGGCCAGGGCTTTTTATTCAAGCGCGTGATCGCGGTTGATAATCTCTATATGTTCTCAATCACCGACAGCGTGGAAGCAACCGGGACAGCGAGCGCAACGCTCGTTCCCTACAGCGTGATCCGTCGTTTCAACAAACCGCATGTCGCCGGTACTTATGTGCTGCATGAAGGCTTTGTTGGCGTGCTTGGTGATCAAGGCCTCGCCGAACTCACTTATGATAAGGCCGACAAGGGCGATACCCTCGCCGGCGGCGGTAAAGGCACTCAATATAAAGCAGCCGTCGGCGGCTTCACCGGCATCACTGATAAATATTGGGCTGCCGCCTTTGTGCCGGATCAGTCACAAAGCTATGACGCGACCTATCGCGCTATCGACGGCACCACTCATATCTATGAAGCGGACATGATGCTCCCTGCCGCGACCGTGGCGCCAGGTACACCTGTAACATCCGCCAAACGTCTGTTCGTCGGCGCGAAGGAAGTGAAAACGGTTGATGGCTACAGTGCATCTCTGAACATCAAGCGCTTCGATCTTCTGATCGATTGGGGCTGGTTCTATTTCTTTACAAAGCCGCTGTTCCAATTGATGGAGTTCTTCTTCCACTGGACCGGTAACTTTGGCATTGCGATTTTGATCGTAACCGTTTTGGTCAAAGCCGCCTTCTTCCCGCTTGCCAATAAAAGCTATGCCTCCATGGCAAAGATGAAAGCGGTGCAGCCGCAAATGGCCGCGATCCGCGAGCGTTTTGCTGACGATAAAGTGAAGCAGCAGCAGGAATTGATGGAGCTTTATAAGAAAGAGAAGATCAACCCGATCGCGGGCTGCTGGCCGATGCTGGTGCAGATCCCTGTCTTCTTCTCTTTATATAAAGTGCTTTTCGTCACAATCGAAATGCGGCACGCGCCTTTCTTCGGTTGGGTTCAGGATTTGGCCGCGCCCGATCCGACGTCAATTTTCAATCTGTTTGGCCTCATCCCCTGGACGCCGCCAGCTATGCTGATGATCGGCATTTGGCCGTTGATCATGGGTGTGTCGATGTGGCTTCAGATGAAAATGAACCCGGCGCCCACGGACCCCGTGCAGCAAACCATGTTTGCGTGGATGCCGGTGATCTTCACGTTCATGCTCGGCTCATTCCCTGCCGGTCTCGTGATCTATTGGACATGGAACAATACGCTGTCTGTGGCGCAGCAATATCTCATCATGAAGCGTCATGGCGTACAGATTGAACTGTGGGGCAATCTGGCCACAACGTTCAAGGCGCTCGCGCGCAAGAAATCCTGATCTGATGACGGCGGCGGAAGACGACCCACGCCTCCGCGAAATTGGACGCAAAATCTTTGCGGGCGAGGCTGATTTTAAATGGGCCTCGACCGCAATTGATAATCTCCCGCCGATGCAACGCGTCGAGATTGCCTTTGCCGGTCGCTCGAATGTCGGCAAATCCTCGCTTGTGAATGCACTCACCAATCGCAAAACATTGGCGCGCACATCGCATACGCCGGGTCGCACGCAGCAATTGAATTTCTTCGACATCGGCGGTCACTTCACCCTCGTCGATATGCCGGGCTATGGCTATGCGGCCGTCTCAAAGCAAAAGGTCGAAGCCTGGACCGATGTCATCATCGAGTATCTCAAAGGCCGCGCTAATCTCGCGCGTGTTTATGTGCTGATCGATGGGCGCCGAGGCGTGAAAGACGTTGATCGTGACGTCATGAACTTGCTCGATACGGCTGCTGTTTCTTACGCGCTTGTGCTCACCAAACATGACGAAGTGAAAAAGATCGAAGCTGACAAAATTCTGGCAGCAACACAGTTGGAAATTGCCAAACGCCCGGCCGCGTATCCTGAAATCATTTTCACATCGAGCCGCATGGGCGAAGGCATTCCGGAATTGCGCACCGCTATCGCACGCCTGCTCGAGGAACGCGGCGCGTGATACGGCGCCTTGAATCAGCACTTGCGCTTTGGGCTGCTTTGATCGGTATAAGCGGTATCGCCTCAGCCGCCGCGGCGGCTCATTTGACCAGCGCCTCCTCACTTAATGCGGCGAGTTTGATTCTGCTCGCCCACGCGCCCGCAATCATCGCATGTCTTGCTGCAGTTCGTGCCGATCTTGTCTCGGCAAGCGCGGGACGGATTGCGGCGTTGCTGCTTGCTTTCGGCGCGACAATATTCTCTGGCGATATCGCGCTCAGAGTCTTTGTTGGTTCGCCGCTTTTTCCGATGGCGGCTCCGTCCGGCGGTGTCATCTTAATGATCGGCTGGGGATTTATGGGTGGGGGCGCGGCTCTTCGCCTTTTTGCGCGCAAAAGCCCCCGCGACAATGACTCCAGATTAGGTTAAATCCCAACGCATGCGTTTATTGACGACAGGGTCCCGAGCATGACTGACGCCTCCCCGCACGCCCAAGCCGAACTTCTGATGCGCGCGCTGCCCCATATGCAGCATTATGACGACGCGACGATTGTCGTAAAATATGGCGGCCACGCGATGGGCGATGAGCAGATGGCACGCGATTTCGCCAAAGACATGATTTTGCTCGAACAGGCCGGTGTGAATCCGGTCGTCGTGCACGGCGGTGGTCCGCAGATCGGCGCGATGCTGAGCCGCCTCAACATCAAAAGCGAATTTGCGGCAGGTCTGCGTGTTACTGACAAAGCGACGATGGATGTTGTCGAGATGGTGCTCGCTGGTCTCATCAACAAACAGATTGTCGGCTTTATTAATAATGAAGGCGGTCGCGCGATTGGCCTTTGCGGCAAAGACGGCAATATGGTCACCGCGCAGAAATTGACGCGCACGATCGTCGATGATGCGACGAAACTCGAGCAGGAAATCGATCTCGGCTTTGTCGGCGAACCCTCACATGTTGATAGCCGTGTGCTCGACGCCCTTCTGGGCCGTGAGCTCATTCCCGTTTTGGCCCCGGTCTGCAACGGCAATGACGGACAAACTTACAATGTGAATGCCGATACTTTTGCAGGCGCTATTGCCGGCGCGCTGAACGCCAAGCGTCTTCTCTTGCTCACTGATGTGCCGGGCGTTCTCGACAAAAACAAAAATCTCATTCCCGAACTCACAGTATCGCAAATCCACGAATTGATTGCCGATGGCACCATTACTGGCGGCATGATTCCGAAAGTGGAAACCTGCATCTATGCGCTCGAGCAAGGTGTTGAAGGCGTTGTCATTCTCGACGGCAAAGTCCCTCATGCGGTGTTGCTTGAATTGCTGACGGATCACGGCGCGGGCACGCTGATCACCAAGTGAGCGGAACACCTACCCCCACCCATGATGAAAGCCCCGAAGCGATGCGTCGGGCTTTTGCGGATGTGACGGTTTGGATCTTCGATCTCGACAACACGCTCTATCCGCCTGAATCAGCGCTGTGGCCGCAGGTCGATCAGCGCATCACTTTGTTTCTTGGCAATATGTTCGGCATCGACGGATTATCCGCGCGCGCCTTGCAGAAATATTATTATCAAAAATACGGCACGACGCTCAAAGGTCTGATGGAACAATATGGCATGAAGCCGGAACCGTTCCTCGATTTCGCGCATGATATTGACGTGTCCAAACTGCCGCCTGATCCCGAACTCGGCCACGCGATTGAACGGCTTCCCGGCCGTAAATTGATCCTCACCAATGGATCGGAAGCCCATGCGCGCAATGTGGCAGGACGGCTTGGCATTATCGATAAATTTGAAGCCGTTTTTGATATAGTCGCGGCTGATTTTACGCCCAAACCTGAAGAAGCGACCTACATTAAATTTCTCGACAAATATCAGATTGATCCCTCACGCGCGGCGATGTTTGAAGATTTGGCGAAGAACCTCGTGGTGCCTTACCAACTCGGCATGCGCACGGTCCTGATTTTGCCTAAGCAATTTGATGTGTATCGCGAAGCGAATGAACAAATGGATGTCGAGGCGCCTTACATTCATTTCAAGACAAAAAATTTGACAGCCTTTTTGCGCGAATTGATATAGGCGCTTTGGCTCTTAATCATGCAAATTGCTTCGCCGCCTGCTTATGATCAGCAACGAGTTTAGATAGATCAACCCCCACCGGCATCGCATCGATTACGCGCCAATGACCACCAATCATCACGCGATCCGCGCGATGCGCGCCGCAAAGAACAAGTGTGGCAAGCGGATCATGGCCGCCGGAAAAACGTGGTTCATCAAGCGTGAAAAAGGCAAGATCCGCCTGTTTGCCAACAGCAATTTGACCGACATCATCACGCCCTAAGCATCGTGCCGAACCTTCTGTCGCCCAACGCAAAGCATCAAAATGCGTGACCGCTTCAGCGGATTCATAATGCAAGCGATTAACCATTAGCGCGTGACGCACCGCTTCCATCATATTGGATGAATCATTAGAGGCTGAGCCATCAACGCCCAAGCCGACAGGCGCGCCCGCGCGTTCCAATTCACGCGTCTTACAAAAGCCGGAAGCGAGCACGGCATTCGATGTCGGGCAATGACAAATGCCGACACCGTGACGGCCAAGTTTCGTGCAATCATCCGCGGTGAAATGAACACCATGCGCCAACCATGTGCGCGGCGAGAGCCAACCCACGTCTTCCAACAATTCAATCGGGCGACATTTGTAAACTTCCGCGCAATAGGCATCTTCGTCTTTGGTTTCGGCCAGATGCGTGTGAAGCCGCGCGTCATATTTTTCGGCCAAAGCGGCGCTCTCCGCCATCAATCTTTTTGTGACTGAAAAAGGCGAGCACGGCGCAAGCGCGACGCGGATCGACGCGCCTTCGCTTCTGTCATGATAGCGGCCGAGCAACCGCTCGCTATCAGCCAAAATCGTATCCTCATCTTGCACAACAGAATCAGGCGGCAAGCCGCCATCTTTCTGAGACAAATTCATCGACCCGCGTGTGACCGTCATGCGCATACCGAGCTTTTTGGCTTCATCGACCTCGATATCGATCGCTTCATCAAGGCCCGCGGGAAAAAGATAATGATGATCCGCCGCGGTGGTGCAGCCCGACATCAGTAATTCAATGAGCGCCAAACGTACCGCAATCCGAAACCGTTCCGGATCCAGCCGCGCCCAGATCGGATATAGCGCTTTGAGCCACGGGAACAATTCTTTGTTGATCGCTGCCGGATGCGCGCGGGTGAGCGTCTGATAAAAATGATGATGCGTGTTGATCAGCCCCGGCAACACGACATGGCGCGAGGCGTCGAAGGTGTGATCGACCGGCCCGCGCGGTGACGCGCCACGCGGCACAAGCTCAATAATCTTGCCCCCTTCAATGACAAGCCCCCCCGCCGCAGAAGGTTCGAGGCTCGCGAGCGGGGATTTGATAAAGAGGCGCATAATCGATTTCCACGCGACAAAAAGGCCAGAGCAGCCAAGGTGACATAAAGACGGCACCTTGGTAAGAAGCGCCCCGCTCTTAACACAGATTTACGGGATCAAACGCCATGTCACATGACGCGCTCGCCGCCATCATCGACGCCGCTTGGGAAAAGCGCACCGAACTCAATGCCTCCACCAAAGGTGAGGTCCGCGAGGCGGTTGATTTCGCGCTTCAAAAACTCGATTCGGGCGAATTGCGCGTCGCGACCAAGGGGGATGACGGCGCCTGGACAACGCATCAATGGCTTAAAAAGGCCGTGCTTCTGTCCTTCCGATTAAACGACAACGTCATGATCTCTGGCGGCCCGGGCGGCTCAAGCTGGTGGGACAAGGTGCCCTCGAAATTTGACGGCTGGACGGCAGCTGATTTTGCCAAAGCCGGATTCCGGACGGTTCCGAATTGCACCGTGCGTCGCGGCGCTTACATTGCGCCCAACGCGATTTTGATGCCGTCCTTCGTCAATATCGGCGGTTATGTCGATACCGGCACGATGGTCGACACATGGGTCACGGTCGGCTCTTGCGCGCAGATCGGCAAGAATGTGCATCTCTCGGGTGGCGTTGGTATTGGCGGCGTCTTGGAGCCCGTGCAAGCAGGCCCCACTATCATTGAAGACAATTGCTTTGTCGGCGCGCGTTCGGAAGTTGTCGAAGGCGTTGTTGTTGGCGAAGGCTCGGTGATTTCGATGGGCGTGTTCATCGGCCAATCGACCAAAATCATTGATCGCGAAACGGGTGAAGTGTTTATGGGCCGCGTGCCACCTTATTCGGTAGTGGTTTCAGGTTCGATGCCTGGTAAGCCGCTGCCTGACGGCACGATGGGCCCTTCTCTTTATTGCGCCGTGATCGTGAAGCGAGTGGATGCGAAGACGCGTGCGAAGACGGGCATCAATGAATTGTTGCGTGACTAGTTAATCATGTCACTCAATCCCAAAGACCCCGTCGCTTTAACGCAAGCGCTGATTCAATGCCCTTCAGTCACACCTGAAGAAGGCGGCGCGTTGCGCTTGCTTGATGCTGTTTTAAAGGAACGGGGTTTCGAGAGTCATCTCGTACGGTTCTCAGAAGACAACACGCCTGACATCGATAATCTTTATGCGCGCATAGGCACTGAGGCCCCATGTCTTGTGTTTGCGGGTCACACGGATGTTGTGCCGACCGGTGATGAAACACGCTGGACGCAAGCGCCTTTTTCTGGCGCGATTGTTGATGGGATTCTTTACGGGCGCGGTGCTGCGGATATGAAAGGCGGCGTTGCTGCTTCCGTTTCAGCTGCGTTGAATTTTCTTGAAGAGCAAGGCTCCTCTTTCAAAGGCTCGATCGCGTTTTTGATCACCGGCGATGAAGAAGGCCCTGCTGTTAACGGCACGGTGAAACTGCTCGAATGGGCGAAGGCACGCGGTGAAAAATTTGATCATTGCCTTCTTGGCGAACCGACAAATCCCAACCGCTTGGGCGATATGATCAAGATCGGCCGTCGCGGATCATTGAGTGGTCATCTTGTTGTTGAAGGCAAGCAAGGCCACATCGCCTATCCGCATCTGGCTGAAAATCCTATTCGCGGCATTGTGAAACTGATTGCAGGCTTGAATGAAGAGCCGCTTGATCACGGCACGGATCATTTTCCGCCAAGCAATCTCGAATTCTCGACCGTGGATGTCGGCAACAAAGCGTCGAATGTGATTCCGCAATCCGCGCATGCGAGTTTCAATATCCGTTTCAATGATAAATGGACGCAAGACTCGCTCAAAGCTGAAATTGAAAATCGACTGCGCGTGATTGCAGGAAACGCTGTTCGCTACACAGTCACATTTGAACCCTCGAATGCAGACTCTTTTGTCACGGCGCCGGGGCCTTTCGTTGATATGGCGATCCAATCGATTGAACAATCGACCGGTATTCGTCCCGAACTTTCGACTTCAGGTGGCACATCGGACGCGCGCTTCATTAAAAATTACTGCCCCGTGATCGAGTTCGGTCTGGTCGGGCAAACCATGCATCAAATTGATGAGCGCGTGCCGGTTGCCGATATCGTTAAACTTGAAACGATCTATCGCGGCTTTCTTGCACGCTATTTTTCCTGATTGTGGCTGCCCTCTTTCGGCGGACTTTCCAAATCCCGAAAGCCGGATTATCACCGCACAGCATTTTATGAGATTGAGAGGGGCGCATCATGGCTCATCCTTCAGAGCAGCTTGTCACGGTTTTCGGCGGATCGGGATTTATCGGTCGCCAT
>CANGSG010000044.1 GCA_947456435.1 Hyphomicrobiales bacterium | reverse complement strand
GCGCGCCGCATTTTGCGCCCGCGCGGCGAGACCTCCGGCCTTGGGCTGATAGGCCAGATCATCATCAAAGGGGAATGGATCGGTCACCCGGAACCTCGTGAGCGAAGAACAAATCGCGAATCAGTGCGCGAGAATGAACGAGCCGACCCGCGATGTCGATGAGACATCGACGATCTAATGCAGGCCGACTTTGCCGGCGCGGCCCGTATCGGGAATGGCCATTGTGCGGCCGACATGGTCGGGGCGGGGAAGCGCGGCATGGGCCGATTTCATAACGGCGATGGCTTCGAGAATATCCGGCGGGAAGGGACCGACTTTCCGCTCCGGTCGGACAATGTGGAGCATCATGAATTCACCGGTCGCGGCGAGCCAACCGTCTTTTGCATGGCGCATTTCCAGCGCCAGATGCATGCGCTTCACATCGTAATCGAGAAGCTGCAGCGTTACGCGGACCGGCATATCGGCAAGAATTTCGCGTCGGTAGGAGACATGAGCTTCGGCTACAAAGATGGTGCCGGGACCATTTTGGCAGTAATCCTTGTCGAGCCCCACGATTTCGAAGGCTTCTTCGAGCGTCCGGTCGAAAAAGACATGGTAATAAGCCATGTTGAGATGATCGTTCTCGTCAATCCACGCCGGTTCCGGCCGCATCACCGAGGATACGAAAGGTGCGAAAAAGAGCGGATTGATCTTTTGTTTGGCAGACATGGGGATTGAGGGTGCACCCACAAAATTTCGACTTTGGTCATTATCGGGATCGCCAAGCGGCTGGCAAGGCGTGAAATTTCTTAAACATCTTGCCTTTCTTTTGCCCCCAGCATTTGAAAAACCATCGCGCGCGGCGTTTTCCCCTTGTATGCTGCGACGCGGCGGCCGAGCGGTTTCGGTCGGAAAATCGAACCGGATGGGCGTTTCTTGCGCGAGTTTCTGACCGGACTGGCGATTTTGGTGATCGGCGTGCTCTTCATGGCGCTGGTGGCGCCTCTCTTTGTCGATTTCAATGAGCGTCGCGCCTTTGTCGAAGAGACGCTGTCCCGTGCTGCCGGAACCCGCATTGCTGTGGGGGGCGCGATCTCCGTCCGCTTCTTGCCGTTTCCCGTCGTAAAGCTCGAAGGGGTCACGGTGGGAAGTAAGGCCACCGGTATCGAAGTTAAAGCGGATCGTGTTGCGCTTGATATCGGAACCATGCCTCTTTTGAAGGGCGAGATCCATGTCATGGAAGCGACGGTCGAACATCCGATCATGTCGCTCGCGATTTTGCCTGATGGCCGGATGCCGAAATTTCCTGCCCTTTCGGCCGACGCCGATCAATCCTCTGCGTGGACGGTACGGATTGAAACGCTCGCCTTGCGGAATGGTGAGTTATCTTTTGTTCCGACATCCGATGCGGCACCGGTTCGATTATCGAAACTCGATCTTGATGTAGAAGCGGCAGCGCTCTCAGGTCCCTGGCATGTTGAAGGCACGGGCCAATGGCATGGTCGTCCTGTGACCGTGCGCCTTTCAACGGGCGCGCTTGATGAAGCGGGTCTGCTTCGCGCGCGCGCGGGTATTGAACGCAAAGGCGGCGGGTTCCGTGCTGAACTCGATGGGATCATTTCAACACGCGGTGATTCAGGATTTGACGGCAAGCTTCGTCTCGACGGCGATATGGCGTGGCCCGAAGATAATGACATTGGCGTGCGCCCTGTGTCTCTTACTTCTGCTATTCGTCTTGCCGGGCGCGGCTTTGATATTTCATCAGCCGAAATTCAAGCGGGCGGCGATGAGAGCGGATTCAAGCTCACTGGTTCGGGCAATGGTAAGCTCGGACGCGATGGCGGTATGACTTTGCTGCTTGATGCGCGGCAGATTGATCTGGACCGTACCCTTCCCGTTGAAGGACGAAATTTTCCTCCTCTGCTTGATGTCTTGTCCGCATGGCGTGGCATATTGCTCGCCTCTGATCAGGATTTGACGCCGTCACTGCCTGTTGATGTGACGCTATCGGTTGAGAGTGTCTTAGCCGGTGGCGATACTATCAAGAATTTGAGGCTTGATACGCATCTTGATGCCGAAGGTGTCAAATTGAAACAAGGCGAAGCGGATTTGCCTGGTGGCGCGCGCCTTGTCGCAAAGGGTGATATCGGTCTTTCGGAAGGCGGTGCGTTTTTCGGTAAAGCAAACTTTACGGCAAAAGATTTCCCCCGCTTTGGTGCTTGGGTTGATGGTGAAACATCAGGCCGGTCGGCGCGCTTTGGCGAAGCGCGCGATATTGCGGTTGAGGGCGATATTGCTTTGTCGTCGAGTTTGATTGGTGCCAGCAATTTGAAAGTACGCCTTGATAAATCAACGCTCACGGGTCTCGTGCGTTATGCCATGGCGGAAGAGGGCACCCGCGCACGACTTGATGCGCAATTGGCCTCCGATGGTTTTGACATCGATCAGCTTCCCGATTTTCCCATGATGGCAGCGCGGTTGGGCGTTATCGATGCGTCTGTTTTAATCGATGCCCGCAATGTGCGCACGGCGCGTGTTAAAGATGCCCATGCCGGTCGTGTGCAGTTGAAAGCGCGTGCGTCTGATGAAGGGCTCGTGATCGATACGCTTGATATTGCCGATCTCGGTGGCGCAACCGTCAAAGCGAGCGGGCGTCTAACGGCCGTTGGTGAAAAGGTTGAAGCGATGGTCGATGCGCCGGATATGGCGCCGCTTTCAATTCTCTTTGGTAAGTTGTTTCCCGGCCGTGTCACGAGTTTGATTACCGAGCGGGCGCGGTCAATTAGCCCCGTGCATATGACGGTCAGCGCTGAACGTTTAAATAATGCGGCACAAACAATACGCCTGTCTTATGACGGCACAGCGGCAACGACGAGTATCAATGGCAATGGGCGCGTCGGATTTGGTGATGCAGGATTGGCCTTTGATCTCGGCGCAAAAATTGTCTCATCGGATGCCGCTAATCTTTTGCGACAGGCTGGCGCAACCCTCATGCCGGTTCCTCTCGCCGGTGGCGCACGTCTTGATCTCCATGCCAAGGGCGATCAGAAAGCGGGAACGACTTTGACGGTCGATAGTAGTGTGGCCAATGTGAATGGCAGCGCTACTCTCGTGATCGCCGCCGATACAACGAACATAACCGGGCCGATCAAAGTGGAGACCGTTGATGCCGCTCCGCTTTTAACATCGTTTGGCGTGCCGCTCCCTGATGCAACGTTTAAAATGCCCCTAGCGGGAACAGCTTCACTCGATATCAGTGGCGATCTCGTTTCATTGACGAAGCTTGATGCCGTTGCCTTGGGTCAGAAAATCAAAGGCGCACTCACTTACAAACCGTCAGCGGCCAAGCTTGAGGGCGATATCAAAGCCGATGCGTTGTCTTTCCCGGCTCTTGCGTCTTTGATGACAGGCCCGCTTTACGATCCGGTTGCCGGATCGATCTGGCCCTCAACGCGTTTTTCTGAAGTCGGTCCGCCGCCGATTGATGTTGCGATGACGATGCAAATTGATCGGCTCGATACGGGCTTGGGTGCGAAACTTTCAAATGTCAAAACGCAACTTCTTTGGCAGCCTGAAACTTTAGAATTCAGATCGATTGACGGACGTCTCTTTGATGTTCCGTTTTCAGGGTCTTTCACTTTGCGTCGGCAAGGAAGTCTCGCGACTTATCTTGGTAAGGTGGCGGTGAAGGGTGTTGCCTTGTCCGATTTGTTCCCGCGCGCAGGCTTAGGAGGCAGCGCCGATATCCAATTTGATGGCGGGGGATCAGGTGAAAGCCTTGCTGCTTTCGCTGCGTCTCTCTCTGGCGGTGGGCAGATGAAGATTAGCGGCTTAATGGTTCCCGCTTTTGATATCGATGCGTTGGCAACCACGACACGCGCGCTTGATGGTGAGCGTGATCCGCCAGAACTCAAACGTGTTACCGATATGGTTGCAACAGGGCTCACGCGCGGCGCATTGCAATTATCCGAGCTCTCCGCACCCTTAACAGGATCATCGGGTATAATCCGCTTTGGACCACTTGATGCGCGTCAGGGTACTCACGGCTTACAGGGTAATTTATCGCTCGATATGCGTACGCTCAAACTTGATGGTCGTATCGTTATTGGAACGAAAGATGTGCCGAACGATTGGACCGCGCCTGCGCCGCAAGCGATATTGACATTGAAGGGACAAACGACAAGCGGGATCGCGCGCGATGTTGATGTCACCAATCTCACCAATATTTTGACCACACGAGCGGTGGCGCGTGAATTGGCGCGGATCGAAGCGCAAGAATCAGATTTGCGAGAGCGAGCCTTTTTTGCGCGGCGTTTGAAAGTCGAGCGTGAGCTTGTCGATCGCGCGCGGCGGGAAGCGGAAGAAGCGCGTCTCGCCGAAGAAGCACGAAAGGTGCAAGAAGACGCCGAAACAAAGCGAATTCTTGAAGAGCTCAAAGCAAAAGAAGAAGAGGCGCAGAAGAACGCGATTGATCCGTCCGTGCAATCAGCACCTGATCAAACGCAATCCTCCGATCCGTCATCGACCACACTACAGATTAGTCCTCAGCCTTAATTCTGTTTCTGATTTTGTGCGTCGATTAAGACGGCCACGCGAATGGCTGAGGAAAGATTGCGCGTTCCGCGTGCAGCATCGATGGCAGCGATTTCTGCACCAAGGCTCCGCCCGTTCCGTGCGGCTATTTCACGCAAAGACGTCCAGAATTCTGGTTCGAGTGAAATGCTCGTACGATGACCCGCGATGGTCACGGAATGTTTGACGAGATCGCTTGTCATTCGGTGTCGGGGTTGTCACGCTTCGCACCATCAAGAAGCGCGGTGCGCCGCTCCTCAATACGTCTATCATTCTCTTTTTGTATTTTTGTGCGCCCGAAGCGAACACGATTCTCGACCGCTTGCTGGTCATGAGCTTTGCGATTGGCGGATTTCTTGGCTTTGCGGAATGAAATGATATCGGCCATCGCGCAAATTGCTCGTTCAGGTTTTTTTACGGAACGCGCTGAGACTGACGATTTCAGCACCGGCTTGCGGTGTTGTATCGTCAGGGGGCGTAGACTCGGTGGGCTCTTTGTCCGTCACATCCGTTTTTTCATTGAGTTCTTGTGCAGCCAGAGCCTCGGCGGGTGAATCATTATCGGCGGCGTCATTGCCTGCCAATTCGAATTTCAAACCGAAATCCACGGACGGATCCCAGAAGCTTGTAATCGCCTCAAAGGGGATCACGAGTTTTTCGGGAATGCCCCCGAAAGAAAGGCCGACCTCAAGATGCGATGCCGTGACATTGAGATCCCAAAACTGATGCTGGAGGACGATCGTCATCTCTTCAGGGTGACGTTCAACCAGCCGATTGGAGATTTTAACGCCAGGCGCTGTTGTTCGGAACGACACAAAAAAATGGTGTTCGCCGGGGAGACCTTTCTCCGCAGCATCAATCAGCACTTTGCGGACAACGCCACGCAATGCGTCCTGCACCATCAAATCATAGCGGATTAAATCTTCGCCCATCATTTCCCGCCAGAGACGCCGGCGTTCCCCCGAAACAAAAGTGGAGGCTTCTGTTGCCAGGCGCCTCCGGGCCCCGCCTTACGCGGCTAAGCGTAAGGGCTTTGATTTCGGTCTTGGCGCTGCATTACGCAGCGACGGCAACCGGAGCATAGTTGTCATTGGCAACTATAAGTTTAGCCCGATAACGGTGGTACAATGCCGGACGAAAGACCACCCTTTACACCCTCGTCGATCCTAGTTCGCCCCCGCCAGAGCCCGTCGCTTTGAGGCTGTATTACAGCCGAAAACGGGTTCTGGTGGAGGCGCCGGGTACTGCCCCCGGGTCCGAAAGGCTTATTTCGATGACAGTTTATCGTCATAGCCCTCTTGCGAAGGCATCCCCAATATAAGGTGTCCGGCGTCGAAACGGAAGAGCGCGGTGTGACCGTAGGCCGGAACGGCGTGAATTTGGTTTCGCCGCGGGTAATGGACTGGGGACAGTGAGGCAAGGGAGCGGGGCGATGATCTGCCTTTTCGTTCCAAGAGGGGCTATGGTCCGTGCTCATTCCGGGAGATTCGTGAACGACGATGCAAGCCTATCTTGAATTATTGCGCCGTGTGATGGCCGAGGGTGTGGTGAAGGGTGACCGCACGGGCACCGGCACGCGCTCTGTTTTTGGCCATCAGATGCGCTTTGATCTGTCGCGCGGCTTTCCTTTGGTGACGACCAAGAAGCTCCATGTGCGCTCGATCATTCATGAGCTGCTTTGGTTCATCGCGGGTGAGACCAATATCGATTATCTGCGCAAAAACGCGGTGACGATCTGGGATGAATGGGCGGATGAGGGCGGCGAGCTGGGCCCCGTCTATGGCAAGCAGTGGCGCTCATGGGCGAAGCCCGATGGCGGCACAGTCGATCAAATCCAATGGGTGATCAACGAGATCAAGCGCAACCCTGATTCACGACGTCTTGTCGTTTCGGCTTGGAATCCTGCTGATCTCGATAAAATGGCGCTGCCGCCTTGCCATTGTTTGTTTCAATTCTACGTCGCTGATGGGAAACTTTCTTGCCAGCTCTATCAACGCTCGGCGGATATTTTTCTCGGCGTGCCCTTCAACATTGCAAGCTATGCTTTGTTGACCGCGATGATGGCGCAAGTGACCGGATTAAAGCCTGGTGATTTCGTGCACACATTCGGCGATGCGCATCTATATTCCAATCATATCGAGCAGGCGACGTTGCAATTAACACGCGATCCGCGTCCGTTACCGACCTTGAAACTCAATCCCGATGTGAAATCGCTTTTCGATTTCACCTATGACGATATTTCGATTGAAGGCTATGATCCGCATCCGGCCATCAAAGCGCCGGTGGCTGTATGATAATGCCTCAAAAACCTCATCTCACTTTCGTTGTCGCTATGGCGGAGAATCGCGTCATTGGACGCGATAATGGATTGGCGTGGCATTTGGGCTCTGACCTCAAACGCTTTAAAGCGGCGACACTTGGCAAACCCATGATCATGGGGCGCAAAACATTTCTCTCCATCGGCAAACCTTTGCCGGGTCGTGAAACGATTGTGCTCACGCGTGATCCGTCATTCTCAGTGGAAGGCGTGCATGTGACGTCTTCGCTCGAAGCGGCGCTCGCAAAGGGCGAAGCGCTTGCCGCGTCTCTCGGCGTGGATGAGATTACGGTTGCAGGCGGTGGCGATGTCTATCAACAGCTCATGGATCGCTGTGACCGCATTATCATGACTTATGTTCACGCAGCCCCAGATGGCGATGCGTTTTTTCCCGCTTTCGAACATTTAAATTTTAAAGAAACCGCGCGTGAAGATCATCCGGCGGGTCCGCGCGATGATCACCCTTTTACAATTGTGACCTATAAAAGGCAGATTAATGGGACATGAGGTCGCAAATTGACCCCCGTTGACGGATCGATAGGTAATGCCCATCTAAATTCTGCCCGAAATCACGGCGAAGATGCCGCTTTCGGTTCAAAAAAGGAAAAGTGAATGAATTGGAACAATCAAGGCGGCGGCCCCTGGGGTCCGAAACGCCCGAATCCATGGGGTCAGGGCCCGCAAGGCGGTGGTTCTGGCGGCGGAGGCGCTCCCGATTTCGAAGATTTGATCCGAAAAGGGCAGGACCGGCTGAAGTCCTTTGCACCGGGCGGTCAATTTGGCGGTCGTGGCATTGGCTTGATCGGACTAGGTGCGGTCGCTCTCTGGCTCGCCAGCGGTCTTTATACCGTCCGCCCTGATGAAGTGGGTTTGAATTTGATTTTCGGCCGTTATGTCGGCACGACCCAACCGGGCCTTAATTACAATTTGCCTTATCCGATTGGTTCTGTGGTTCGCCCGAGTGTCACAACGGTGAATACGACCGAAGTCGGATTTCGCTCGAGTGAAACGCGCGCACGAACGGGGCAGCGTGATCTTAATGAAGAAAGCCTGATGCTGACGGGCGATGAAAATATTGTCGATATTGATTTCGCAGTGCAGTGGCAGGTGAACCCCGCGCGCGCTGCGGATTATGTCTTCAACATTCAAGAACCCGAGACTTCGATTAAAGCCGTTGCTGAAAGTGCGATGCGCGAGATCATCGGCAAGCGCAATATTCAAGCTATTCTGACCACTGAGCGCGGTCCGGTTGAGGGCGACGTCAAGCAGCTGATGCAAGATGTGCTCGACTCATATGGCGCGGGTGTCGTTATTCGTCTTGTTCAATTGCAGAAGGTTGATCCGCCGGCGCAAGTCATTGATGCGTTCCGTGACGTTCAGGCTGCCCGTCAGGACCAAGATCGTGCACGGAACGAAGCCGAGACTTACGCGTCGAAAGTTGTTCCGGAAGCGCGCGGTGAAGCCGCACGCATTCAGCAAGAAGCGGAAGCCTATCGCGAACGCGTGATTGCGGAAGCAAGCGGTCAAGCGAGCCGTTTCGATCAAATCTATGCCGAATACAAGAAAGCTCCGGAAGTGACGCGCGAGCGCATGTATCTCGAAACGATGGAACGTGTCTTGGCGGGCGCTGAGAAGACGGTGATCGACCAGAATGGCTCTAGCCAACAGGGCGTCGTGCCTTATCTGCCGCTCGGTGACTTCCAGAAAAAACCGGGAGCAACAAAATGAGTTCGACCGTTCGGTTCCTCGGAGGCATTGTTCTCCTTGTTCTTCTCGTGATTGTGTTGTCGTCGACTTTTGTCGTGCAGCAGACACAACAAGCGCTTGTATTTCGTTTTGGGAGCATCTCGCGTGCGCCCATTACGGCACCGGGGCTTTATGTTAAACTGCCTTTCATCGAAAATGTGATTACGCTTGATAAGCGCATTCTCGATTTGGAATTGCCGCAGCAAGAAGTCATCGCGTCGGACCAAAAGCGTCTCGTCGTTGATGCCTTCGCGCGTTACCGCATCACTGATCCATTGCGCTTTTATCAAAGCGTGAACAGTGTCGCGGGCGCGAATATCCGTCTGACATCGATTGTTAATTCGACCGTGCGCACGATTTTGGCGGATGCGTCGCTTTCGACTGTCGTTCGTGCGGATCGTGCGGGTTTGATGCATCGCATTCGTGATGATGTGAATGAACAGTCAAAGGGACTGGGTATTCAAATCGTTGATGTGCGGTTGCGCCGGGCGGATTTGCCCGAGCAAAACAGCCAAGCTGTGTTCCAGCGGATGCAGACCGAACGGCAGCGTGAAGCGGCGGATATTCGCGCGCAAGGCTCGCAATTCTCGCAAGCGATCAAAGCGAAGGCTGATCGTGATGTGGTGGTGTTGCGCGCTGAGGCGACAAAGAAGTCCGAGCAGGTGCGCGGTGAGGGCGACGCCCAAAAGAACCGTATTCTTGCTGATGCTTTCGGCAAGGATCCCGAATTCTTTGCCTTCTATCGTTCACTCATTGCTTATGAACAATCATTCCGCTCCGGTGAAACGCGGATGGTTCTTAGTCCGGAATCGGAGTTCATGAGGTTTTTCAAAATGCCCTTTGCGAGCGCGCCAAGCGGCGGATTTGAATGAGGATCAAAGACCGGCGGCGTAAAGCCGCCGGCTCTCTTTTAAGCTTGATGGAGTGACCGCCATGGTTTTGCTTTCTCGGATCAATGTGTGGATGGGCGTATCGTTGCGCGTGACCGCCGTCGCTGCTGTCATGGCCTTTGCCTTGGCAGGGCGTGCCGAAGCGCGTGGCCCCGAATCCCTCTCCGGTCTTGCCGAGAAGGTTATGGACGCGGTTGTGAATATTTCAGCGGCGACCAATGTGCCGGCTGACGCACAACATGGTGTGCCGATGCCGCAATTTCCGCCGGGCTCGCCTTTTCAAGAATTCTTCGATGAGTTCTTGGGCCCTAATGGTCCGAATGGCGGTAATGGCGGAAAAATTCCGCAGCGCAAATCCTCTTCGCTCGGCTCTGGTTTTGTTATCGATCCCGCCGGGATTGTTGTGACCAATAATCACGTGATTGGCGATGCTGATGAAATCACCGTGATCTTCAATGATGGTCGGAAATTGAAAGCCGAAGTTGTTGGGAAAGACCCGAAGGTTGATATCGCCGTATTGCGCGTGAAACCCGAAAAACCCCTCGTTGCTGTTAAGTTCGGTAATTCCGACGATGAGAAAATCGGCGATTGGGTGATGGCGATTGGTAACCCGTTCGGCCTTGGCGGATCGGTTTCAGCAGGCATTATTTCCGCGCGTAATCGCGATATCTCTGATCAATCTTATGGCCAATATCTACAAACCGATGCCGCGATCAACAAAGGCAATTCGGGTGGCCCGCTCTTCAATATGGAAGGTGAAGTGATCGGCATTAACACGGCGATTTTATCGCCTTCAGGCGGATCAATCGGTATTGGTTTTGCTATTCCTTCAAGTCTCGCGCAGCCCATCGTTGATCAGTTGATTGCCTTTGGTGAAACGCGCCGCGGTTGGTTGGGTGTGCGCATTCAAAATGTTGACGACACAATCGCCGAAAGTCTTGGATTGGGTGAGGCACGCGGCGCGCTTGTTGCGGGTGTTGATGATAAAGGACCGTCGAAAGTGGCTGGCCTTGAGCCGGGCGACGTTATCATTACATTCGACGGGAAACCGATTAAAGAGTCCCGCGATCTGCCGCGCATCGTTGGTCAGACAGCAGTTGGCAAGACTGTTGATGTGATTGTTATGCGCAAGGGTAAAGAGAAAACCATCCGCGTCATACTTGGACGTTTGGAAGAAGGTGAGAAACTTGCGAAGGGTGAAACGCCAAAAGCGGCTGAGCCTTCGGTGAAGAAGACGCTCGGTCTTGAAGTTTCAACGATCACCGACGAGCTTCGTAAGCGCTTCCAGATCAAAGACGGCGTCAAAGGTGTATTGATTGTAAAAGTCGATGCCTCTGCGGCGGCGGCTGAAAAGCGTGTGACCGCTGGCGATGTGATCGTCGAAGTGCAGCAGGACACGATTTCCACGCCGGATGAGCTTTTGAAGCGCGTTGACGCTCTCAAGAAAGAGGGCAAGAAATCGGCGCTCTTCTTGATTGCGAATAATCAGGGTGATGTCCGCTTCGTTGCGTTGCCACTCGAGTAAGATGAATTACTCAATCCAGCTCGAACGCGAATAGCCTTGCGCGTAAAGTAATGCGGTTAAATCCGCGTGATCGATACGCGCATGGGCGGCCTCGGCGACGGCGGGCTTTGCGTGAAAGGCAATGCCCATTCCGGCTTCCTTGATCATATCGAGATCATTCGCGCCATCGCCGATGGCCAGCGTTTCATGATCCTGTAACGCGAAGAGATCACGTAACTCGATGAGGGTCGATTTTTTAGCCTCGCGGCCGAGAATGGGTTCTTCCACCATTCCCGTGAGCTTTCCATTTTCAACGATCAAACGATTGGCGCGCTGTTCGTCAAAGCCGATGGCGAGGGAAACGGGTTCGGTGAAGAGCGTAAAGCCGCCTGAGACAAGCGCGGTGTAGACGCCATGGCCGCGCAAAGTTGAAATCAAAGTGCGCGCGCCCGGCGTGTGGGTAATGCGGTTCGAAATCACTTTCGGAATGACGCCCGCATCAAGTCCTTTCAAGAGCGCTACGCGCTCGCGAAGAGCGGCTTCGAATTCAAGCTCGCCTTTCATCGCGCGCTCAGTGATTTTCGCGACTTTTTGTTTCAGGCGAAATTCGGCCGCGAGTTCATCAATGCATTCTTGCTCGATCATGGTTGAATCCATATCGGCAATGAAGAGCTTCTTGCGTCGACCGGCCACCGGCTGGAGGATCATATCGATCGGCTTTGAGCTCAGGATCTTCTCGAGTGGCGCAAGGGCGGCCGCTGCCGTTTTCTCGTTCTCGGCGGGAAAAACAACATCGATGGCAATTGGGCCGTCAAGCCGAATGACCTTGGCATTTTCGGGAAGGGCTTGCGCAAGTTTCGAAAGCAGCGCATCGGACAGGGCGGCCTTGTCGGGGTTTGAGACAAGCGTCGCGACGAAATCACTCATCTGAAATCGGTCCTCATGGGTTCTGAGCCAAAACTACGCGCACTCCTGATTGCCGGGCCGACCGCCAGCGGCAAGACAGCGCTCGCGCTGAACCTTGCCGACCGCCTTGGTGGCGCGATCATCAATACCGACTCAATGCAAGTCTATCGCGATCTCTCTATCATAACCGCGCGCCCGAACGCGGAAGAAATGGCCCGTGCCCCGCATCATCTCATTGGCACTGTGGATG
Organism: Hyphomicrobiales bacterium; assembly: GCA_947456435.1. Classification (GTDB taxonomy): domain Bacteria; phylum Pseudomonadota; class Alphaproteobacteria; order Rhizobiales; family Beijerinckiaceae; genus CAIUPE01. Next base: position 1,767 of record CANGSG010000044.1, on the reverse strand, counting down.
CTGCCGAAAATTACTCGGTTGCCCGTTGGTTGGCCGATGCGGGTGAAATACTTCATAAAATTGAAGCCCAAGGACGCTTTCCGATCTTTGTTGGGGGGACAGGGCTCTATTTTCGCGCGCTGACGGAGGGGCTCTCCGACATTCCCCCCGTGCCCGAAGCGGTGCGCGCGGATTTACGAGACTGGGCCGAGGGGCGGCCTGCTGAGGACATCCATGCGCGGCTTAAAGCCCTTGATCCGGAAACCGCCGCCACAGTGAGACCGACCGACCCGCAGCGCAATCTCCGCGCTCTGGAAGTGTTCATGGCGACAGGGCGCTCCCTACGATCCTTCCATGCCGAACGGCGGGGCGCGGTGCTTAGACCCAACGAGGTTCTTTCGATCTTTCTTGCGCCAGATCGTGACCTCTTGCGCGCCCGCATCGATGCCCGCTTTGATGGCATGATGGCCGCGGGAGCGCTTGAGGAAGTGAAAGCGCTGGCGGCGCGCGGGCTTGATCCCGCTTTGCCAGCGATGCGCGCCCATGGCGTGCCCGGTATCATTCGGGCGCTTCACGGTGATATCTCGATGGAAGAAGCGATTGAGAAAGGTAAAGCCGACACGCGCGCCTATTCGAAACGCCAACACACCTGGTTCCGCCATCAGGCGCCCGATTTCATCTGGGTGAAGCCGGAGGACGCGGAGGAAGTGGTGGAAGCGTTTTTTCTCGAAGGCGCCAAAACCCCTTGACGATCCGCGCCTTCCGTCTTAGCGTTCGGTCCGAAATTTGAAGGAGAGGCGCGGTGCGCAAGATTCTTGTAGTAGTTATGGGGCGTCAGGAGCGGGGCGGATTATAATCCGTTAATCCCGAGACTGGCGCTTAACCGACCCCCTCCGAAAAGGGGGTTTTTTATTGCCTTGAAGCCGAGGCCCGATCTTCCGAGACGGACCGGTACGGAGAGACGACGATGACTGAGACGATGAGCGGTGCGGAAATGGTGATCAAGGCCCTCCAAGATCAGGGGGTCGAGCATATTTTCGGCTATCCCGGCGGGGCGGTTCTGCCGATTTATGATGCGATGTTTCATCAGGACAAGGTGAAACACGTCCTTGTCCGCCACGAGCAGGGCGCGGTGCATGCCGCTGAAGGCTATGCGCGCTCGTCAGGCAAAGTCGGTTGCGTGCTCGTGACCTCGGGTCCGGGCGCCACCAATGCAGTGACCGGTTTGACCGATGCGATGCTCGATTCCATTCCGCTCGTCTGCATCACCGGTCAGGTGCCCACCCATCTCATCGGCTCCGACGCGTTTCAGGAATGCGACACGGTCGGCATCACGCGTCATTGCACGAAGCATAATTATCTCGTGCGCTCGGTTGAGGATTTGCCGCGCATTTTGCACGAAGCTTTTTATGTCGCTTCAAACGGACGTCCGGGTCCGGTTGTCGTTGATATTCCGAAGGACGTGCAATTTGCGATGGGCAAATATGATCGCCCGAAGGACAATCAGCACAAGACCTATCGTCCGCAAGTGGAAGGCGACATCGAAAAAATTCGTGCCGCTGTGAAGTTGATGGCAGGTGCGAAGAAGCCTGTGTTCTACACTGGCGGCGGCGTGATCAATGCCGGCGATGAAGCCTCAGCGACGTTGCGCGAACTCGTGCGTTTGACCGGCTATCCGATCACATCGACCTTGATGGGCCTTGGCGCTTATCCGGCGGCTGATCCGCAATGGCTGGGTATGCTCGGCATGCACGGTACTTATGAAGCCAATATGGCGATGCATGATTG
>CANGSG010000043.1 GCA_947456435.1 Hyphomicrobiales bacterium | reverse complement strand
TGTGAAGGTCAGGCCATAAACGCAGCACGCTGAGCCTGAAAGAATTGTTGCTGTCCGACGCATGCGCAAACCAACGCGCAGTGATCCGAATGCCGGGCACATGCTTTGCGGTTGATCATGAGGACCGAGCGGGTAGTCTTCCGCATAGCGATTAAGCACTTCGCTTTTGCCGGCAGCGGCAGCGGCCTTCTGCAATTCTTCCTTACCGCCATGACAGGATAGGCCCGCAAGTGCGGGGGCGGCGGATGTTTCGTCCGCGCTGGCCTTACCATTTGTCATGGGCTTATCATTCATATCGATCACACCGTGTCGTAAACAACTTCGAGGGACGTATGTGATTGCGCGATACCGCCGCGCATATCTTCTTGAGAAGCCGGCACGAGAACAACGTCACGGCCTACTGTATCGCCAGCAAAGAGACCCAAGAGGCCATCCTGATCAAGCGGCGTTGGACGAACAGGCGGCGCGCTCACAACATTGTCGGAGAGCGCTTCGAACAGACCTGCCCATTCACCGCCCGGACGGCCGATGATTTCATAATTCGCGCTCTTGCGACGAATATCTTCATTCTGCGGAATGGCTGCGAGAACGGGAATGCCAACAGCCTCAGCGAATGCGTGCGCTTCACCTGTGCCGTCATCTTTATTGATGACGATACCGGCAACCCCAACATTGCCGCCGAGCTTGCGGAAATATTCGACCGCCGAGCATACATTGTTTGCGACATAGAGTGATTGCAGATCATTCGATCCAACAATGATCACCTTCTGGCACATGTCACGCGCGATGGGCAGGCCGAAGCCGCCGCAGACGACGTCGCCCAAGAAATCGAGCAATACATAATCAAAGCCCCATTCATGGAAGCCGAGTTTTTCCAAAAGCTCGAAACCATGAATAATGCCGCGTCCGCCACACCCGCGACCCACTTCAGGTCCGCCGAGTTCCATCGCGAAGACGCCGTCACGCTTGAAGCAGACGTCGCCGATCTTGACTTCATCGCCGGCAAGTTTTTTCTTGGCGCTTGTTTCAATGATTGTGGGGCAGGCGCGACCACCGAAGAGGAGTGATGTTGTATCGCTCTTCGGATCGCAACCGATGAGCAACACACGCTTGCCCGTTTGCGCCATCATGTAAGACAGATTGGCGAGTGTGAAACTCTTGCCAATGCCACCTTTGCCGTAAATGGCTATGACTTGTGTTTCTTTTTTCACTTCGCCGGTGTGAACGGGATCCGGTTCGATCGCCGCTTCAGAACGAAGATCATTTTTCAACGCGTGATTGATTTCGATCGCAGTCATGCAGCTTCTCTCCAATCGAGAATCATTTTGAGACAGGTGGGATCGGTAAAGGCAGTGCGATAGGCCTCTGGTGCTTCATGCGGTGTCGCATGATTGGTCACGAGACCTTCAAGTGAAAGCTTGCCGCTCAGGATCAAATCCATCACAGCATCAATATCGGAGCGTGCCCATTCAGCCGCAACGCGGAAACGCGCTTCACGCATAAACGCAGGCGGGAATGTGAAGGAAAGCGGTGTTTCATAAAAGCCGGCGAGTGTAATTTCACCGCGCTTTGCTAAACGTGCGATCAATACATCAAGCAATGAGGGATCACCACTTGCATCGCAGATCGCATGATAATCGCGACGCGGGTCATCAGCCGGATCAACAACGCTATAACCAAGCGCGCCATCGCGACGTGATTGATTTTTTTCCCACACGAGCGGTGCATCAGCGCCGAGCGCAACAGCAATGCGGGCAATCAAACGACCGACAATACCATGTCCGATAATAAGCTCGGGAATTGTTGCACCTTCACCAGCAATCGCGTGATAGGCTGTGGCGGCAAGCGCAATCAAAACACCACGATCATCAAATGACTGATCGAGTTTTACAACGCGTGCAGCGGGAACAATGAGATGTTTGGCAGCGCCGCCGAAAAGGCCGCGCACATCCTGATAGCAGTTAGCGCCGGGCACAAAAACGCGGTCGCCTTCTGAAAGGCCGACACCCTTGGGGGCTTTGGTGACACGGCCAACCGTTTCGTAGCCGGGGACGAGGGGGTAAGCGAGGCCGGGGAAGGGGGGCATTTTGCCGGACCAGAGTAATTTCTCGGTTCCGGTGCTGATTCCGCTCCACTCCACGTCAACTTGAATCGCATCAGGACCGCCGCTTGTGAGTGCGACGGTGCGAAGGGCCAGGTCACCTGGCTTTTCCAGGACGATGGCTTGAGTTTCCATCATATTTCCCCCCGACAGATCGAGGCCGGATGCAGCCCCCTAAACCTGTCTGAAGTGTCACTTTACTATGACACAATTAAACGTCAATAGAGCATGACAATTCTTACCCCGTCAATGTTCAAGGACCAGGACAGAGGTCAGAAGCGGCATCCGGCTCTTGGGGGACGAGATCTTGGAAAAGCCCGCCAAACGGCCAATTTCGGCGATTTCGGCGGGGGTTCGTGTCTTGCCCTGTCCCATGGCCGCGAAATAAAGGCCGAAATAGGCATCGGAGATGGAGGCCGTGTCAGGCGTGCCTGACAAGGGCTCGGCCAAAATAAGTCGTCTGCCCTTGGGGAGAACCCTGCGAGCGGCTGTTAAAATCGTCAAAGCCGAGTCGTCATCGTGGTCATGCAGAACGCGGATCAGGGTTGCGATATCGGCGCCCTTTGGCAAATCGTCAGTCAAAAATGAGCCGGGCGAGATCGTGGCGCGGCCAGAAATCCCATGTTTTTCAAAGGTTTCTTGGGCAATTTCCGTAACGGCGGGCAAATCAAACAAGGTAAACTGGAGATTCGGATAGCGGGCTGCGGCGGCCGCGATAAAGGTGCCGTTGCTACCGCCGATATCGATGAGATGCCGCGCGTCTGAAAAATCATGGAGAGCAAGGATTTCCCGCGCCACCGCCTTTTGCGACGCCGCCATCAGCGTGGTGTAATCGGCGACTTGCGTCCGGGCGGCAGGGCTGTTCTCGCCTTCACCCGCATAGGCCCAATATTGGGACAGCGCGGTTTGCCCTTGCCCCCGCAAGAGGTCAACAGGCTCATGGAGATCGCGGTAAAGAAGCCCATGATGGCGGATAAAGCCCGCAATATACGGGTTGCCGCGCAAAGCCGCCCCGTGGATACCCAGATCATAGGCGCCTGATGACGATTTTTCTAAAAGATCGAGCGAAACGGCCGCTTTGAGCAGTCTTTCGAGGTTTTTTGGCTCAAATTCGAGCTCTTGTGCCAGAATTTCGAGAGAAGCGGGCTCTTGGGAAAGCCTTTCAAAGAGGCCGAGGTCAAGGCAGGCGGCAAGGGTCTGGGAATAAGTGAAGCCCGCAATCAGATCGAAAAGCGCCTTTGAACGGGCGCGGGCGACGGGGCGGGTAAGCGGAAAATCAGCGGCAAAGGCCTGAAAACGCGGGCTCGCAATCATTTGATTGCGCCAGCGACGCCACTGATCCTTAAGGCCCATGAAGGAGAAGTCCGATCAGGCCGCGACCGTGCGGGCGGAAAGTCCGGTCACGAGGCTTTTTGAAACCGCTTCGATCTGATGAGCGAGGGGGCCGGCTCCTGGGCAGGGCGGGATCGCGGCGAGGGCCTCAGCCAGAAGGCCCTCGAACCGCTGCATTGCCCCGTCAAAACCAAAAGCCGCCACGGCATTTGGGCGGTGATGGGTCGCGTCTTGCCCCACCGGTTTACCAAGTGTTTGTTCGGAACCCGCAACATCGCGGAGATCGTCGGCGACCTGAAATGCCTCGCCGATGGCGTAACCAAGCGCCCGCCAAGGTTCCGGCTCACGTCCGGCTGCTGCCGCACCCACCATGGTGCAAGCCGCGAAAAGCGCGCCGGTTTTGGCCCGTTGATAGCTGACAAGATCGATTTTCGGCTCACATTCCCAGGCTTGACCGGCAGCAATGCCATTTGGCCCGCCAACCGCGCTGCCGATAATCCGGACAAGGGGTGCCAAACGGTCGCCATGGAGCGCCAGGCGAATAGCCAATTGTTCAAAGGCCAGAACGATGAGCGCATCGCCCACCAGAACGGCGGTCCGCTCGCCATAGGCGGCATGAACGGAGGGTTTGCCGCGCCGGAGATCCGCCGCATCAAAACAGGGCAGATCGTCATGGACGAGCGAGGCACAATGAAGAAGTTCGATCGCCGCAGCCCCCGAATCGGTAGCGATCGGCAGGGGATCGCCGCAGGCCATCGCGACAGCCAGAGTTAGACGCGGGCGAATGCGGGCGCCGCCGGGGAAAACGGCGTAGCGCATGGCTTCCGCGAGAATGGGCGGACAATCCGACCCACCAGCTCGCGAGAGCGCGTGATCGAGTTCGACTTCCAGACGGGTTGCGACATCCATTCCGGCGTCTCCCCTGTTACCGGCCACTATTTTAATGTCAAAATAGATGGTCGCTTGTGACTGTCCAAAAATATTGACATAATCTTTTGCAACACGCAACCGGAGCCCTCACCATGGCCGAGACGCCCATCATCGTGATCGGGGCCGGAATGGGGGGCTTAGCCGCCGCCACGCTGTTAGCGTCCCGTGGTGAGCCGGTTTTGATCCTCGAGCGCCAATCAGCGCCCGGCGGGAAAATGCGTCTGGTGCGCGCGGGCGACGCGGCCATCGATGGCGGGCCCACAGTCTTCACGATGCGCTCGATTTTCGACGGGCTTTTCCAAGAAGCCGGGACATCTCTCGAGGCTGAGCTTGCGCTGACGCCGCTTGATGTGCTCGCGCGGCACTCGTGGGGGAATGGGCCGGAGCTCGATCTTTTTGCCGATCTTAACCGCTCTGCCGACGCCATCGGCGCTTTCGCGGGTGCTGATAATGCGCGTGGCTTTCTTTCGCTTAATCGCGAAGCGAAACACATGTTTGAGACGCTGCGCAAAACCTACATCGAACAACAACGACCTTCGCCCTTTGATGTTGCTTTTGGAGGGGGTGTTGCTGGTCTTCTCGCGATGATGAAAATCAATCCGTTTGAAACGCTATGGGGTGCGGTGTCGCGTCATCTTAGCGATCCGCGCTTGCGTCAACTCTTTGGACGATACGCGACTTATGTTGGATCGTCTCCGTTTCAAGCGGTAGCGACTTTGTTATTAATCGCGCATGTTGAACAAGAAGGCGTTTGGACAGTGGATGGCGGTATGCATGCCGTTGCCCGCGCTTTTGAACGTGTGATCAAACGAAAAGGCGGTGTATTTCGCTACGACACGCATGTGCAACGAATCGAAACATCGAAAGGTCGCGTTCATGCTCTTGTTACATCGCAGGGCGATCATATTCCTTGTCGTGCGATTATTTCAAATGCTGACGCCAATGCGCTTGCCACTGGACATTTCGGTGCCGAAATTTCAAACGCTGTGAAACCACTCGCTTCAAAAGACCGTTCGCTATCGGCGATTACATGGTGTGTAAATGCCAAGACAACAGGCTTTCCTCTTGCGTTTCACAATGTATTTTTCTCTCACGATTATCGACGCGAATTTGAAGCCTTAAATCAAGGCTATCCACCTGATCCGACAATCTATCTTTGTGCGCAAGATCGGACGGGCCCCGTGATTGATCAAGAACGCATGTTGATCTTGATCAATTCACCAGCTAATGGCGATCACATCGAAAAAAATCGAGAGATGATTGAGATCGCAATGCGTCGAAAATTAGCGTCTTCTGGTCTTGAGATTGACTGGTCTTCAGCAAAGATTACAACGACATCGCCGCAAGGGTTTCATGCGCTCTTTCCGGCAACGGGCGGTGCGCTTTATGGACGTTCCTCGCATGGCTTTTACGCATCCTTTCAAAGGCCTGGTGCAAAGACGAAAATACCCGGTCTCTTTCTTTCAGGCGGAAGCGCGCATCCTGGCGCCGGTGTTCCTATGGCCGCCTATTCCGGGCGCCTTGCTGCTGATGCCACGATGAATTTTCTAGCATCCGAAGTACGGTCTTTTGCTCTCGGCGGGAGTGTAAAGTCAGCATGAGTGCACTCACTGATTTTTCCGCGCCCGTTCCGGCCAATGGCTATCGTTGGTGGTATCTTGATGCGCTGAGTGATGATGGGCGTTACGGCCTCGCTATCATCGGCTTTGTTGGTAGCGTATTCTCGCCCTATTATTTTTCAGCGCGCAAAAAAGGACCCGCCAATCCCGAAGATTTTTGCTCACTCAATGTTGGTCTTTACGGTGCGACGGGTCATAAATGGTGCATGACCGAGAGGGCAAAGCGCCATCTTGATCGGGGCGCAACGCATTTCAGAATCGGCCCCTCTTCTATGGCGTGGGAGAAGGGAACGCTTGTCATTCGTATCGATGAAATCACTGTGCCTTTCCCTTCGCGCGTGCGCGGAGAAATACGTCTCACGCCCCGTGTGATGTCTCAGGAAGACATCGCGCTTGATCCGAACGCGCATCATCATTGGCGACCAGTTGCGCCCGTTGCTGATATAGAAGCCCGCTTTGATCATCCGCATATTTCATGGCGTGGCACCGGCTATCACGACATGAATTGGGGCGCACGTCCGCTTGAAGACGATTTCTCATCATGGGTGTGGTCGCGCACCGCACTCGGTGATCACGCGCATATTGTTTATGATCGGATTTTGCGTGATGGCTCGCAATCCGGTTTCGCGTTACGGATCGGTCCTGATGGAAAAACGCACTCGATTCCGATCCCCAAAAAAATTGAATTGGGTACGGCTTTTTGGCGGATGAAACGTCCCGCACATGCGGATCACTCGGTTGAAAAGATCACGACGCTGGAAGACGCACCGTTTTACACGCGATCCCTTTTTCATACTGAGATTGATGAAGAAAAAGTGGCCGTTTTTCATGAAAGCTTGTCGCTTGAACGCTTCACAAATCCTGTGATTCAGAAAATGCTGCCCTTCAAAATGCCGCGACGCCGCTAATCAAAAAAACGCTAGAAATGCCCGCCTTTATCGCGCTTTTCTTTTCTAAGCTTCCAGACTTCCCAGCTGCAAAACCCGACAATCAGACCGAAAGCGAGGATCATTTCAATCGGTCCAAACCATGATGGCGGGATCAAACCACTCATGATTTTTTTCCATCAAGCCGAAGAAAAAGATTCGTGACCCATTCGGCCTTTTCATCAAAACCGATCGGATAGGGTTTGGGAATCGGCGCTGCGATGACCGCATCAACCACAAATCGCGCTTCATCCGCCGGGTCCGTAAGCGCGTCACTTTTTGGTGATGCGGAGAGAAGAATAGCCTCACCGAGTAGTGCTAGTTTTCGAGCCTTTGACACCACAGCGCGGCGGGTCACGGAGTCGTAATGATTGCGCGCCACTTGATAGCCAATTTCACGATAAAGCAGTCGTGCCGCGTGAATGGCCGGACGGCAGCGGAAGGGTAAAAGCGCGATTCCTGGCAACGCGCGATCATAAAATGTATCAGCAAGTGCTAAGAGCCGTTTAATGACCCTCGTAAGCTGTTCTGAAGACTTGGGCGCCTTTACAAAGTTATCCGGATCAAGACCTTCTTCGCGCATCCATGTTTCAGGGAGATAAAGCCTGTTGATGCGTGCATCATCCCCAACATCGCGCGCAATATTGGTGAGTTGCATCGCAATGCCGAGATCGGTCGCGCGCGCAATCGCCTCAGGAGACCGCGCTTCCATGATGATCGCCATCATCGCGCCGACAGCGCCCGCCACGCGCACGGCGTAAGCGACGAGATCGCTTTCATTCCGACAGCGTTGACCAGACGCATCCCAAACAAAGCCGTCGATCAAAGCGTCCGGCAACGTACGCGGAATGGCATAGCGGAAAGCGAGATCGGCATAGACCCGGTCTGCGGCATGCGGATGCGGCTCATGGTGTTCAATCGCATCAAGCCGGCTTTTCAGATCCCTGAGCGCCGCTTGAATATCATCGGTTTCATCGACGGCATCATCAGCCACGCGGCAAAAGGCATAAAGCGCACGCGAGGCATCACGAATGCGACGTGGGAAGAGTTTCGAGCTAGTATAAAATGTCTTCGAGCCCTCGCGAATCATCGCGCGGCACAGCGCCAGATCAGCATGTGTGACATGGGGCGCTTTAAGATCCGTCATCAGATATCGCTCGTCCGGATCATTTCCGAATCCCTTATTCGCCGTATCGCTCATACCGGCCGGGCCGGATCATGCACAGTTTCGCCTGCCCCTGTCCAGACGAGATCCCGCGTGGCGGCAATTCCGAAGGGCACAGCGTCCCGATGCGCGGCTTTGATAATATCGCGAGCGGTCCAAGGCATTGTGAGGAGGGGTAGAGGGTCACGCCAGGCCCATGTCACATCGCGGCAGGCGATCAGATGGTCCAGCGCGGCACGGGTCTTCTGTGCGTTGCCGAAGCCTTTTTGCAATTCCTCCATACAAGACCAGAATTGCATCATCCGACGCTCGGGGCGGAAGCGGACCTCATGCGTGTCATCGAGAATGGCGCGCGCCAGATCATCCGTTTCGAAAAAATGCAGACCGCTCGTTGTGCGCGGATTGCATTCAATCGCATAGGGCGTGCCTTCGGCATCGATGATGAAATCGAAGGAGATGAATCCGGTCCAATTCGTCGCTTGTATGAAATGATCGACCCAGCGCTGAACGGTCTCATTCTCGATCCGTTCAAATCCCACCGCCACCGTGCCGCCCATCAGTGTGCCGCGATAGATGCTGGTGGCTTGTGTCTTGCCATTACGAGCAAGCGAGCAAGTGCTGACTTCCGCGCCTATAATTCGACGTTGAACAAGACGGTCCGGATCAGCATTAAAAATAGCGCCTTTTTCGTGAAGGCTCACACGATCGCCCGCACAAGAATGGATAGGCTTGATGATAAAGGGACCAGATTGTGAAATTTTGATCGCATCTTCGGTGTCTGAGCGCGCCGTTTCGGGAACTGAAAGAGCCAGGCTTTTACAAAGCGTGATGAAAGCGCCTTTGTCGTGCGTGCGATGAATGAGATCAGCCCTCATACTGAAGAGGCGCTCTTGTAAGAGAGGGTCTTCACCGAGAAGCGATACATACATGATCTCTTCGGAAACAGGCACGACGAGATCAATCGCCTCGTACTTGATCAAATGACGCAAGGCATCGAGATAGACCACGTGTTCGGTCGCAGGTGGGGGAACACGAAACACTTGCGCGACATGGTTTGAAGATCGTGCAAGATGATCGCGCGCGGGATCAGCGATCAACACCCGCCACCCCGCACGATGAAAACTCCGCGCGATATCGAGCCCTTTTGGTAAGCGCCCCAATGTCAGCAAAACGGATTTCGTCATGACCGCGCTCGGACGCGACACATGATTTGTTCAGTCGGGCGTGTTGTGAGCCGCGCGGCGGGCGTTACTTTTTCAGGGCTCAGCGTTTCGATATCAAAAGCCCGGATGAAGCTTGCGATAATCAAGACGGCTTCAACACTCGCAAAGGCCGCGCCTGAACAAATGCGGGGTCCTAGTCCAAAGGGAATATAGGCATTCGAGGTGATGTCGCTCTCGCGCTCCGATGAGAAGCGATCAGGATCAAATAGATCAGGGTCGCGCCAATAGGCTTGGTGACGATGCAAAACCCAAGGCGCAACGATCACCAAAGCCCCGCGCTTGATGCGCTTTGATCCGAGTTTTGTGTCTTCCATCGCCACACGGGGAAGAAACGTGATCGGCGGATAAAGGCGGATGGTCTCGCGAAATACATTCCGCGTGAACACCAATTTCTTGCTTTGCTCAAAAGTGATCGGGCCATCGCCGCAGAGCGCATCCACCTCGTTACGGATACGCTTCACGCAGTCGGGTTGTTGGCTCAGAATGAAAAATACCCAAGTGAGCGCGCTGGCACTCGTCTCGTGGCCAGCAAGAAACATGACGCCCAATTGATCGATCAATTCTTCGCGCGTGAAGCCCTGGTCATTCTCATCGCGCGCGAGCATCAACGCGGAGGCGATGTCATCATAATGTTTGCCGCCCTCGCCACTATGGGTATCAAGCAATTCACCAATGGCTTTGCGGATCACGCGGCAGGCTTCGAGCACATGCGGCTTTTGCGGCGTCTTTGTGAAAGCCTTCTCAATCACGAGCCGGAAAATCTCGACTTGGGCGACGCTCTTCTCAAAAAGCGTAAAGGCTTCAAAGACGTCATGAGTCACCCGCTCGGATACACCCGTCGAGAACACAGTACGGCAGATAATATCGGCCGTGAGATGCGACATCATAAGATCGAGGCTGAAGGTCTCGTTGTGTGCCGCCAAGGTCGTCAGGCTTTTGAGGGTTTCGGCAACGCCGGCCTGCATATCGGGAAAAGCGCGATTGATCCGCATCATCGTAAGCGAGGGATCAACCATCGCGCGCTGCCGCTTCCATATTTCTCCGGACGATACAAAAATCGAATTGCCGATGAGCGCATCAAGCGCATTCACCATCAGATCGGATTTCGGAAATATGCCCTTCTCGTCGATCAGCACCTCGCGCACGAGATCGGGGCGATTCACGATCAAAGTCGAACGGCGTGACCAGCCAAGCGGACCGATATCCATCTTGTAAGCGGCGCCGGGCAAAAGATTGAGGAGATTGCCGTCTCCGCTGGCGACGGCCCGGATAAGAGAGGCCAAAGCGGAGAGGGGCGCGGGGCGAGGCGGGCGATACACGGACGGAACAGCTCCTGACGGAGATTGATCAAAGTTGACACTTGATCATGTCAAGACTTTCCGATTTCTTCAATCGGGACCTGCGAACAAAGGAAACGGCGCTGATGGCCGATATCTCGATCCATGACCTCTTTATCGCCATCGTTGGCTTTCACATCGTCACGGGCGCGACGGGTGCCGTGTGTTTCTGGGTGCCTGTCCTTGGCCGCAAAGGCGGCGTGGTTCATCGGCGCTGGGGACGCGTCTTCACGCATGTTCTTTTGGCCACGGGGTCATTCGCGATTCTGTTGAGCCTGTTGACGCTTTATGACCCGCTCGGCACCCATCCGCATTTGGTTGGTCAATTTGATGCCGCTTTCATTCGCGGAATCTTTGGCTGGATGATGCTCTATCTCGGTACGCTCACGATCAATCTTACGTGGTATGGCTGGCTCTGTGTCGAGCATAAGCAAAATCGTCCAGCGATGCGTGAAGTTCGAAACATCGCGCTTCAGCCTTTATTGATTGCGGCATCGCTCAATTGCGCGATCCAAGGTCTAGCGATTGATCAATTGCTGATGGTCGCCATTTCTTTTGTCGGTTTTGCGACGGCGGGCACCAATCTCTGGTTTCTCTATAAGCCGACGCCCGCACCAAAGGATTGGCTTAAAGAACATCTCAAAGCGCTCGTCGGTTCAGGTATCTCGGTTTACACAGCGTTTATGGCCTTTGGCTCGGTAAGAATCTTCCCTATGCTCGCGCTTAATCCCCTCATGTGGGCAATTCCGCTTTCAACCGGTATCGGAATCATTCTGTATCATTGGTGGAAGATTGATCGCTTCCGGCCGTTCTACGCGTTTTTATTGAAAACGCCGGCCTGATTATCCGCGTCGATAGTCACGCGCTTCGGGTAGAAGATCGGCGACGACTTTTGCCGACGAGATAACACCCGGGATCCCAGCGCCCGGATGCGTACCGGCACCAACAAGATAAAGCCCTTTGACTTCTTCCGAGCGATTATGTGGACGGAACCACGCGCTTTGGAAAAGCTGCGGTTGCAACGAGAAGGCCGCGCCTTTGTAAGAGAGAAGCCGGTCTTGAAAATCTTGCGGCGTGAGCATACGCGACGTCACGATATGTTTTGACAGGTCGGGCATAATTGTTTGCTCCAACCGGCGCTCGATTTTCTGGCGATAAATCTCAGCTTCTTTCGACCAATCCGTTCCGCTTTCAAGATGGGGCACGGGCGAGAGCACATAGAATGTATCGCACCCTTCCGGTGCCAGCGACGGATCCGTCATCGTCGGCCGATGCAGATAAAGACTGAAATCTTCAGCGAGATGTTTTTTATTGAAGATGTCTTTGAGAAGCTCCTGGTAGCGCGGTCCCAATACCATCATGTGATGATAGACATCATCATAGCGACGATTGGTGCCGAAGTACCAAACAAACAAACTCATCGAATATTTTGCGCGCGCCAATTTTGCATCGGTCCAGCGGTGGCGCGGATATGTCTTGAGCAAAGAGCGATAAGTTGTTGCAGCATCAGCGTTTGAAATAACGATATCGGCTTCGAGAATCTCGCCATTTGATAAGCGAACGCCGGTCACATGGTCGCCTGTGGTTGTAATTTCATCGACCTGCGTGTTCAGGCGAATTGAGCCGCCCTGAGCGGTAATCAGATTAGCGAGACCTTTGATCACGGCCCCTGTGCCGCCCATTGCGAAATGCACAAGATGCAACCGTTCAAGATGCGCGATGAGACAATAATAGGCGGTCGTTGTGAGAGGATTGCCACCGATCAAAAGAGGATGAAAGCTGAAGGCGACTTTGAGTTTGTCATTGGTGAAATAATCGCCCACCAAACCATAGACCGAGCGATAGCCTTTCAAGCGAATAAGATCAGCGGCCGACCGAATAACCGACATAAAATCATGGAAAGGCTTATCGGCTAATTCGCTAAACGCGACATCATAGATATCTTTGCTGGCCGCTATAAAGCGATCAAATCCGGCAACATCTTCTGGCGCGACGCGGCGTACTTCCTCACGCATGCCGTCAACAGAGGCCACACAATTGAGAACAGTGCCATCATCAAAGCGGATTGTATAAAAGGGATCGATGGGTCTGAGATCAATGTCATCAGACATGCGGCGACCCGCGAGTTGCCATAACTCCTCAAGCAAATAGGGGGCGGTGATAATTGTCGGGCCGGCGTCAAATATAAAGCCGTCTTGTTCATAGACATAAGCGCGACCGCCCGGCCTATCGAGCTGTTCAAGCACCGTAACGCGATATCCTTTTGCGAGGAGACGAATGGCCGCCGCAAGGCCGCCAAAGCCCGATCCGATGACGATCGCATGCGGGCGTTGATCACTCACTTGTCATTATCCTTCTCAATAGAACGCCGAAACCGATAAAGCCCATAAGCGACTAGTCCAATAACAAGTGGAATGGACCAGGCGGTGACGAGATCAAGATTGATATCCCGGCCGGACGCCTTGATACCTTTTGCAGCATAGCCGACAAGTCCCACGATATAATAGCTGATCGCGGCGACCGAGAGTCCTTCAACGGTTTGTTGCAAACGTAATTGCATTGTTGCCCGTCGATCCATCGATTTGAGTACTTGCTGATTTTGCTTTTCACGCGTCACATTCACGCGTGTAGAGAGAAGCATGGTTGTGCGCCCCACGCGTTCAAGCACAGCTTCAAGCCGTGTTGATGTTGTGCGGCAGGTCGCCATCGCCGGTGACAAACGTCTTTCGTTAAATTCGCGGAAGGTCTGTAAGCCTTCAATCCGTTGCTCACGCAGCTCCTCAACGCGTTGTTCGACAAGCGTATGATAGGCATTTGCGGCACTGAAGCGGTAATGCGTATCGCTGCGCGTTTTTTCTACGTGCGCTTCGAGTTTGGTAATCCGGTCAAAGAGAAGCGGTTCATCTTCTTCCTTTGCCCCTTGAACCGCATCGATAATCGCGAGCAATTCTTGTTCCGCCTGTTGCAGCTGTGGACCCAACGACCGTGCGACCGGGAAGGCTAACAGTGCCATCATGCGATAGGTGTCGATTTCCATAATGCGTTGCACGAGGCGCCCCAATTGGCGCGGGGTCATGCCGCCATCATAGATCATCAAGCGGCCAAAGCCGTCTTCATGGATGCGAAAATCGGTGAGTGCCAAACCTTTACCGCCTGACGTCATAGACCCGATCAGTGCATTCCCATTGAAATGCTTATCGGCCACGGACTCTATTGCCACGCTGCTTGCGGGCTCGGTGAGAAGCACAGCGTGATAAGCGGCAATCACTTTACCCGGAAGAGCGGCAAGCCACTCTGCCGGAACGACCGTAATGGCCGGATTTGAAAAGGGCGACGACTCAGCGCCGTTCAGAAAAAATTTGTAACGCATAAATTCGGTGTGCCGTTCCCATTTAATCCGGAAGGTACCGAGATCGGCGCTGTAATGATTTTGATCGGGACGGGGCGCCGGGGCGCCGAAGCGGGTCACAAGATCATGCAGCGCTTTCACATCCGCCGCTCGGTCTTGATCGGGAATGAGCGCCAGATAGGAGAGCCGCACCGGCGGGCGGAGCTGTTCCGGCGGTCGTGCATGCACTTCATCATTGAGCACGCGACGCAAAGCGTGGTCTGCGGGGTTCATGCGGATCTCCTCGCGGATTTTGGATCTCTTTCCGATACGTCCGAAGAAGCGCTTGGATTGCTTATGATACGTGCTGCCGCCTGAGGATCTTCCTCATGGGCGAGATGACCTAGGCCTTTAATCGTCATA
>CANGSG010000042.1 GCA_947456435.1 Hyphomicrobiales bacterium | reverse complement strand
GATTGTCGGATTGGTGCCGATGTAAGCATCTGGTTCGGCGCTGTGTTGCGTGGTGATAATGAACCCATCATCATCGGCAAAAGAAGTAACATCCAAGAAGGCGCGGTGCTTCATACCGATCCGGGCTTTCCGCTCGAGATTGGCGAAGAATGCACCATCGGCCATCGCGCTATTCTTCACGGATGTATGATCGGCGACGGATCGCTCATCGGGATGGGGTCAACGATTTTGAACGGTGCGCGTATTGGACGCGGCTGTCTTGTTGGCGCGAATGCCCTTGTTACCGAAGGCAAAGAGTTTCCTGATTATTCTTTGATTGTGGGATCGCCTGCAAAAGCCATTCGCATGCTTGATGAAGCGTCGGTAGCAAAGCTTCGGCAGTCAGCCGATAATTATGTCCGAAATGGCAAACGGTTTGCGGCGCATCTCACACGGATCGACTAATCAAAAAATATAGCGGTAAAGCGCGCGCTCAGTTCGGACCTGACGCGGTGAGTGTGGCATTCAATGGATCACCGATCCGTTGCCAGACATTCGGATTTTGTTCCGACTGCATTTTTACAAAGACATAGCCCGTTGCTTTCCAGGCGACGATCTTGTCCGTGCGATTATCGAGAGCGAAATCGCCGCGATTACTTCTCAAGGTGAGGATCGCATGACCGGCGCCATTCTCGTCGGTCACTACTGTGATCAACAGAGCTTGACGAGGCAGTCCATTTTCAATGAGACGCTTGCGCTTTTGAAGCGCAAAATCTTCACAATCGCCCGCGCCCGTTGTCGGATAATCCCAACGTTCGAGAACATTATAGATTTCACGGTCATCAGCTTCACGAATAGTTGAATTGATATCGTGATTGACCACTTCGATCATCGACCAGAGCGCGGGGGTCAGCACCACGGGTTCGGGCGCGACATTCGTGACATCGCACTCTTCATGATGGCGGCTGCAGAAATCAGCCCAACCCCAAGGCGCTTTCGTGTCGCCATGCGGTAAAGCAAAGCTTGCGACCTCCGGCAAACGCGCACGACTGTCCGTCACGACACGTCCGGCTAAAGCCGGACCGCATGAAAAAGCCAGAAGGGCCACAACAAGGGCGCGCTGAAAATGAGTGCCACCGATCATGGGGGTAAGACCTATCGGGGCTTCTTCGGATACTCAATGAAAAAATTAAGAAAGAGTTAATTTGTTTTTCAAGGCGATGGTCTTCATGAAAAGAGATGCTTAAGGTCTCGCTTCGATCAGCTTTGCTTGAAAGTGGAGCGAAATAGGGGGGGTTCGAATGAAAAAGCGCGTTTTGATCACTGCCGGTGCTGCAGGCATCGGTCGAGCAATGGCTGAAGCCTTCCTTTCCGACGGCGCTGATGTCTGGGTGACAGATGTTGATGAAGCCGCGCTCAAGATTGTGCCCTCATCAATCCGCGCGAGCCGGGCCGATGCCTCCAACGAAGAGGATATGGCGCGTCTCTTTGGAGAGATCGCGTCCGCATGGGGTGGCCTCGATGTTCTCTGCGCCAATGCCGGCGTTTCAGGCCCGACCGCATTGCTTGAGGATATGCCCCTAAAAGGATGGCGTGATTGCATCGCGGTCAATCTTGATGGCGCCTTTCTCGCTGTTCGTCATGCAACCCCGATGATGAAAGCGCAGAAGAAGGGGGTCATGATCTTTACCTCTTCGACAGCGGGCCTTTATGGGTTTCCCAATCGCTCACCTTATGCCGCGGCGAAATGGGGTGTAATCGGTCTTATGAAAACAGCGGCGATGGAGCTTGGTCCTTATGGCATTCGCGCGAATGCGATTTGCCCGGGTTCTGTAGAAGGCCCCCGTATTGAACGTGTGCTTGAGCGTGAAGCGGCGCTTAAAGGGACAACACGTGACGCGATTTATGAGGGCTATGCGTCGGGTACATCAATGCGGACTTTTGTCGAAGCGCGTGATGTGGCGGCCATGGCGCAGTTTCTAGCGAGCGACGGCGCGCGTTTTGTATCCGGTCAGGTTATCGCCGTTGACGGTCACACTGAAAACCCTGATCCGAAAGTGTAAAGGCACGCGGTCATCTTTTATGACCGCGTGCATCGTTCAAAAGAGCTTTTAGCCGAGACGATTGCTCACATGCGCGAGCATCGTATAGACGCGACCTTCCGGCGAGGAGAGGATCGAGCGTGTGATCGCGCCATCAGCATCGGTGACTGTAAGATCCTTCAACACCGCTTCGAAGCGGTTGGCGTAAGAGTTCAAGCTCGCACGGAATTTCTCATCCGCTTGATAGAGCGCGCTCAATTCGGCGAAACGACGTTGACCGCCCAACGTATAGAGCGAACGCGAGAAGGAAACATTCTCGCCGCGCAGATAAGCAGCCCAGAGTGCTGAAACCGCATCATCATTCATGATCGAACGGACATCAGCGAGAAGCTGCGCGATCGGTTCGGTCGGTGTTGACAGTGGCGCTGCGGCAACCGGTGGCATGACCGGACGCGTCTTTTCAACAATGGCCGGAGTAGGGGCCGCGGTCGGCTGAACACGTGGCACTTCTTGTCTTTGCGCCGGCATTGTTTTCGTTTCATCTTGCGAGGCGCGATCAAGAAGATCCGACAACCAACCGGCTCTTGGATCACGTGGTGGGCTTTGCGGAGGAACCGGACGATTTGTTGTCGCAACAGGTTCAGGCTTGGCTTGTGGCATCACCGGCGCTGTATAGGGCTTTTCTTCCGGCTTCGGCTTTACCGGCTGAACCGCTTCACGCGCGCTTACATCCGGACGCGCGATCATCGCCGGCTTTGGTGCCTCGGCGGGGGCGGCAGGACGCGGGGCTGGTGTGTAAACGCTGCGTTCCGGTGCTTTTTCAGGTGCAACGGGAGCAGGGCGTTGTTCAACCGGCTTAGCGGTATCAGTCGCGCGGCCGCTGGCGGCCATGATTGAATTCAGTTCGCCGAGTGCGCGGATTTGCTCGGTTACCGCACGCTTAAGGGCTGCGGCTTGTTCTTTTGTTTCGTTCGGCAGAACAGTGACACTCTTCGTAATTTCTTCACGGGAGGCTTCAAGCTCTTGCGCGATCGACTCGGTAACCGCTTTGACATCGGCAGCGGTCTTTTCAAACCGACCGACCAATTGACCAAGCAAATCGCCCATTTCGGCTAGAGCTTCTGTAGAGACAGCGCGTACCTGTTCAACGGTGCGTGATTTTTCCGCATCAGCTTCGGCACGAACCGTGTCGAATTGTTCGCGCATGGTCTGGCTTGCCACAGTGGCGGCATCGCTCATGATATCACGGATCGAACCAGCGCGATTTTCAATGGCCATCAGCGCGCCATTGAGATGGAGCGCGAATTTCTCGGCGACCGTTTCAACATTGTTGAAATGTTCGTTGAGTGTGCGGGTGAGGACCTCAATCGATGCCTTGCGGTTTTCGAGATCCGAGCCCAAACGACCCTCGATGCTGCCAAGCGACTGCGCGGCATTTTCGAGGATCTCAACATGTTCTCGTGTAACAGACGACACAGCGCGTGTTCGCTCATCAAGAACATCGATGAGGGCGCGTGTCTCATAGATACCGGTGGCGGTCACTTCACGCATCGACTCGATCTGCTCGAGCAAGAGGCCTGCCGAATGCGTCGCATCTTCCTTGATGACGGTGCCGGCATGCGCGAGACCAATAACGCGGTCCGCGAGTTTGCTTTCGAGTTCGCCGATGGATTGATTGGCTTGTTCGACGAGGCTGCGAACGATGTGGCTGGCATCCGACATTTTCTGAAGCGTAACCAACGTTTCGCTTTGCAGACGATCGGCCGTGCCGCTCAAGATATCCGCGGTATGCGAACCAACTTGAGAAATCGTTTCGGTAATATTGCCGGCGTTTGATTGCAGCGCGGAGATCAGCGTGGAGCCCTGCGTGTCGAGTGTCGTCGACAGGCGCGAGATCGCCGAATTCAAAGCGGTTGAAATCTTTTCGGTATGGCCTTCGAGGCTGATACCAAATGTATTGCTCTGATCGCCTATGACTGCGCCAATTGTTTCAAGACGCGTGACGATATTGTCTTCGAAGTGGCGGACCTGACCTTCGAAGGTGTTGGCAATGTCGAGAGCCTTTTCGCCGAGAATTTCGTTGATCTCGATCGCGCGGACGGCAAGCGATTGGGCAACCGTATCGGCGCGATCCGACATCACGCGGCCAAGTTCTTCGGTCTTTGCTTCGATCGTGTTGCCGATGGCAAGGCTTGAACGCTGCAATGTCTGTTCGAGATTGTTCGACCGTTCTGACATCGCGTCCATGAGGACATTCGTACGCTCGACGAGGCCTTGATCGACGCGGCTGAAGAGCGCTTCGATGCCTTCGACGACGGCCACGCTCTTCTCGCGTGAATTGGCTTCAATAGCGGCCAATTGCGATTCGATAATGGTTGAGGCGTTTTTCGCTTGTTCGACGAGACGATCGGAGAGGGCGCGGCCTTCGGTCGAGAAGAGATGGGCAACTTCGCCCAAGCGCGCTTCGATGGTTGTCGTGAAATTCGTCGTGTTACGTTCAATACGTTCAGCGAGCTGATTACCGCTCGTATCGAGAACGCGTTCGAGATTCGTGAGGTTTTGCGTGATGTTCGAATTGATTTCGCTGCTTCGGCCGAGAATATTCGTTTCGAAATCATTGAGACGACGATAAAGCGCTTCGCTGAGCGCACCGCCCTTAACGATGATGGTCTTCTCGAAGGTTTCGATCTGACCGCCAAGCTTCTCGTTGATGCGCGTGCCACCTTGCTCGAGCGTAGCGGTGATTGAACCAAGATAATGCGAAAGATTTTGATCAAGCGTTGAGGCGCCATCGCGGATCGTTGCTTCAAGGGCAGCGACGCGGCCGCCAATCGCTTGATCGATGCGAGTCGAATAGCTCGAAAGATTGGCTTCGATCTGTTCGGTATTGCGTTGCAGACTGACATTCAAAAGATTTGTACCGCTCTGGAATGACTCAGTAACTTCAGCGATTTTTTCACCAATTGATTGGCCCATCGTCGAACTTGCGCCGACAAGCGTCTCGGAAAGCGTCTGCGAATGGTTGGAGAGAACCGTATCGAGCTGTTGCGTTTCACGGGAGAGCGAGTCGAGCAGCATGCCCGAGGTTGACGAGATTTGGACGCGAATGGCGTCGGCTTCACGTGAAAACTCGTTTTTGATTTTCTGTGTCTGGCTGCTGACAGCATCAACGAGATCATCGAGACCTTCACTAAAGACACTGCGCGAGGCGGATAATTTGTCATCCATGATGACGGCGAGGCGGCTCACACTATTGTCAATGCCACGCTCGAGTGTTTCGGCTTGATGTTCAATGGTCGCGCGGATCGATTCACTCATGTCAGCAATACGCGACACGAACATATCTGAATCAGAGGTGACCTGTTCTTTCGCCCGTTCGGAGGCGGATTCGATTGCGGTGACCATTGTCTCAGCGCGGCCAACGATTTCGCGCACAAGATTGTCGCCCGTTGACGCCAAGCGATCGGTGACCGCTTCCGATTTTTCTTCGAGGGCATCGACGATATTTTTGCCGATCCGCGTCAATTGCGATGAAACCGCATCATTGGTCTCGGTCAGGTTGCGCAGAAGCGTATCGCTCTTCTCGGCGATGACGCCGATCATGGTTTCGCCTGTGCGTCCCAAAGTGGAAGCAATCGTCGCGGTCTTCTGATCGATCGCGCCCGCCACTTTTGATCCGGCATCATCGACGAGGGACGTAATGCGCGTCATGGCCTGATTGATTTCGCGACCAAGATGCTCGTGCGTTGTCAAAATTGATGAACGGATATGTTCAGCGTTTGACGAGATCGCATCGCGTTGCAAAGCGAGTTCGTCGATCAAAGCACGTATGCGAACTTCATTCTGGCCATAGGCACGTTCGAGGGTTGCGATTTCATTATGGACCATCGCTTCGAGTTCACTGGCGCGTGCAACCGCACGTTCCATGCCGTCGCCCATGGCGGCGACTTCACGGCGAACAACTTGCGAGAGTGACACAACCGCTTCGGTCGTCGCGGCTTCTGGCTGCGCCAAGCGC
This sequence comes from Hyphomicrobiales bacterium, assembly GCA_947456435.1. Lineage (GTDB taxonomy): Bacteria > Pseudomonadota > Alphaproteobacteria > Rhizobiales > Beijerinckiaceae > CAIUPE01. The sequence continues at coordinate 8,386 of CANGSG010000042.1, read as the reverse complement.
AACGCGACTTGCGTCATGGAATTGGCAATGGTGCGCATTTCAGCAGCGCGCACAGAGGCAAGCGCCAAAAGGAAGAAAAGAACAACAGGCAGCGCAAGTCCAACCGCGAGGAAGGGGATAATAGCCGATGATTCAGCCGAGGAGAACGCATTGCCGAAGAGATCGGGGTGAACGAGAAGCGCGATCGCGACGGACAAAATCCAAGCACCTGAGGCAATCGAAGCAAAGAGATAAGGACGACGCGAGGGACGCGCCTGAAGTGTTTGAATGATTTCACCCACAGCTTTGCGATCATCATTTGCAGCAAGGCCGGGGAAGGGGCGATCAAGATCTTGAACCGGCGGACGAAGGTCAGCGTCGATACGTGCTTTAACGGACGCGCGCGCGGCCTGGCTCGACGACCGCGTTGCCAGATCGTCACCCGATTTGGTGTCAGTTGTTTCAGACGCTGCAGACGGATTGATCGACTGCGTCAAAGCTTCCTCAATCGCGGAGAGTGCCGCTTCGGCCGAATCCGAGATTTTCGTGTGCGTAGCCATGATTGTCTTACCGCTCCAAACTGAATTTTAGGCATGGGTTCACCCGTTTGCAGTCTAACTTTTGGGGTGGGTCTTGAACACCCGGCCGGAATAAATAGTGCAAACGTCGTTAACGGGGGTGTTTTTAGGCGAAATCGCTCTATATCACCCAATAATATCGCGAATTATGTCCAAACTTGACGAAATTCCTCGTCAAAGGGGCGCGTTTCCTGTATCGAGCCGCGAGGGGTTTCACGCCTTTAATATGAGGGACTTATGGCAAAAATTCAATTCATTGATTTTGGCGGCACCGCGCGGACGGTTGAGGCGGAACCTGGCTCCACGGTGATGGAAGCGGCTATCAAAAATGGCGTGCCGGGTATCGAGGCCGAATGCGGCGGCGCCTGCGCTTGCGCCACATGCCACGTCTATATTGAGCCCGATTGGCAGGAAAAAGTCGGTGCGCCGTCCTCAATGGAGGAGGATATGCTCGATTTTGCCTATGATGTGCGGCCTAATTCACGTCTCGCTTGCCAGATTACGGTGAACACAGATCTCGACGGGCTGACCGTTCGGACCCCCGAAAAGCAGGCCTGACAGGTCAGATTTCTTGATCCGCCCCTTTTGATGAAAGTCCGAAGACCATCATGACCGAGACAATTAAGACCGATTGCCTGATCATCGGAGCGGGGCCTGTAGGCCTGTTTGCCGTCTTTGAATTGGGGCTTCTGGATATTCGTGCTCATGTTGTTGATATTCTTGATAAAATTGGCGGACAATGCGCTGAACTTTACCCGGAAAAGCCGATTTATGACATTCCCGGCTTTCCGACCGTCACCGGGCAGGGCCTCATCGACAACCTCATGAAACAGATCGAGCCCTTCGGGCCGACTTTTCATCTGAATGAGATGGTGGCCGAGATGCAAAGCCTCGGCACGCCCACAGCCCCGCTATTTCGGGTGAAAACTAATGCCGATACGATTTTTGAGGCCAAAACTATCCTGATTGCAGCGGGCGGTGGGTCATTTCAGCCCAAAAAGCCACCGATACCGGAAATCGAGACCTATGAGCGCGAAAGCGTCTATTACGCTGTCCGCAAGATCGAGACATTCCGCGGGCGCTCGGTTCTAATCGTCGGGGGTGGGGATTCCGCGCTCGACTGGACGCTCAATCTGGCGCCAGTCGCGAAACGCGTGACGTTGATGCATCGTCGGGATGATTTTCGTGCCGCGCCGCACAGTGTCGAGCAGATGCGCGCGCTGGTGCGCGATGGCGCAATGGATCTTCGGATCGGGCAGGCGACGAAACTCGAGGGGCAAAATGGCCGTCTCGAAAAAGTTCTTTGTCGCGATAATGACGGAGGCGAATTCGCGGTCGAGTGCGATGCGATGCTGCCCTTCTTTGGCTTGACGATGAAGCTTGGCCCGATTGCTGATTGGGGTCTTTCACTTCATGAAAATCTGATCCCCGCCGATACCGAGAAATTTGAAACCTCGGTCCCTGGGATTTTTGCGATTGGTGATATCAATACCTATCCGGGTAAACTGAAGCTGATCCTCTCGGGCTTTCATGAGGGTGCGTTAGCCGCGCAAAAAGTGCAGCGTTATGTGTATCCTGACCGGCGCGTGACGTTCCAATACACGACGTCGTCAACAAGCCTGCAGAAAAAGCTCGGCGTAGCCTGAGGCAGGGATCACGCGTCGGCATGATCCAAATCAAGGCGTAGGCCTGACAAGAGCCGCAATCTGATCCGGACGCTGCGCCCCAGGCGCGCGCTTTGGCAGGAGGCTTTTATGTTTACGTCGATTGTTGTTCCCGTTGATCTCTCTGAAATCGAGATATCAAAATTGGCCCTTGAACGGGCCTCAACGCTTGCGAGTGTTTCGAACGCGTCGCTTCATCTTGTCTATGTGCGTTCGATCCTGCCGATTACCTTTATGGAATATGTGCCGCCCTCATTTGATGAAGAGCAGCAGGCCGATTGTGAAAAGCGGATGAAGGATCTCGTCGCCTCTCTCACTATGGCCGATAAATCAAAAGTGACAACGGCGGTACGGATGGGTTCGGTCTATAATGAAGTCTTGGCGGAAGCCGGAGAGCGGAAGGCTGATCTCATCGTTGTGGGTTCACATCGCCCAGCGATGTCGACCTATCTTCTGGGATCAAACGCCACAACGATTGTACGTCATGCGCCGTGTTCTGTTCTTGTGGTGCGTCCGCTGGCGTAAATCGAATGATCGATTATGAGCGCCGCGTGTCATCATGCACGCGGTACTCTGTCTCGATGATTGTTTCACGTTGATCGTAGGAATTTGATGCGGCGCGTAAAGCTTTCAAAAAACGCCACCGCAGATACAAACCGATCCCGATAAAGATAGGCGCCAGGACAAGCAGTAGGCTTGCGCTTACGAGGAACAAAACAAAACCGGCAACAGCAACGCATACGGACACAAGCGCGATCATCCAGCCGGGTACTGTTTGCACGGCGAACCGGCCTCCCTGCATACGGCGGATTGAGTCATAATCTTGTTGCATAGCCCAGCGATTCCCCTGAAACTCAAGATATTCAATCGTCGAAACATGGCAATTGAATGTCTATAGTCAATGCCGTGATGCCCGAATTCTTAAGGGGCAGGGTGGAACACTAGGGATTCCGGGGCTTCTTGATGCTGCGTCTTGTGCTTTTTCGCCATGGCCGAGCGGTGCCGCATGATAATGGGCCCGATATTTCACGATCATTGACGGTAAGTGGCCACCGCCAAAGCGTCGAAATGGCCAAGACTCTTCACGAAGGCGGCATTAATCCTGATCTCGTTCTTGTCTCGCCATCTATCCGTACACGCGAGACGTGGGACGGCGCCAAGACGTTTTTTCCAGCATCAGAAGTGCGTTTTGAGCGAGATCTTTATCTCGCGACGCCTGACGTGATCACGTCCTTTATTCACGCGATCGAAGCGGGACCTAAATGCGTTATGATTGTTGGCCATAATCCGGCTTTGCACGATCTCTCGTTAGAATTTTTTGGTTATGGTGATCGTTATGCATTTGCGCGGTTGCGCGATGAGTTTCCAACGTCAGGGTGTGCCGTCTTTGATTTTGACGTGACGTCGTGGTCGGGACTGGTCGCTCATCAGGGACGGCTTGATCGCTTTCTTGTCCCCGTTGAGGAATGAGATATACGGCAAATTTTGCCGCATGATCGGTCACTTTTTTCCCCTTACGGCCGGGTGATCAGAAAAATTCCTGTTTTGAATCAATAGAACATTATCGGCACGGTCTTTGCGTTTTGCTGATCCGAGAGATTTCCATTTTTTGGAAATACTGACTTTGGAAAAGCATAACGGAGATTACCATGGGTATTCTGGGCGCAATGCAGACGGCGGTTTCGGGCATGCAGGCGCAAGCCTATGCGCTTGATAATATTTCCGGCAATATCGCCAATTCACAAACGATTGGCTTCAAGCGTATTGATACGAGCTTTCAGGATCTTGTTCCAGATCTCGCTCTCTCAACGCGGTTGACCGGTGGCGTAAGCGCAATCTCGCAAACAACCAATTCCGTCGCGGGCGCGTTTCGTTCGACGGGTGTATCAACCAATGTTGCCATTTCGGGCGATGGTTTTTTTGCGGTAAGCAAAAAAACGGCTGATGCAACGGGTACGGTTTCATTTAGCGCATCGCCCTATTTTACAAGGCGCGGTGATTTCAGCATTGATGTCAATAATAATCTGGTCAATGGGTCTGGCCAATATCTAATGGGCTATGCGGTTGATCCTATTTCAGGCGTTGTCAAAGATGGTGTAGTGAAAACAATTCAAATTCCTTCAACGGATCTGGCACCCGCTGCAACAACGGCGATTGATTATGAGGGAAATTTACCGGTTACACCAACGAATGAACTGCAATCCAAAGGTACACTCACGGTATCGGCGGCGGGCGCAACCGTCACAGCTGCAAATGAAAGTGCCTTTCTTGATAAAACCATATCCGGTGGCTCTTTAACGATTTATGATTCATCGGGAACAGCGATGAATTTACAAATGCGTTGGGCCAAGACGGGGGCCGGTCAATGGGATCTTTATTATCTCTCTAAAAGTACGGCCACGGGTACCCAAGCCAAATGGACAAGCCTTGGGCCTTCGGCAACATTTGATTCTTCAGGGAAATTGACGTCGACGTCACCAATCAGTGCCACATTATCAATTGATGGCAAAACGACTGGCGGTGCTGTCGCTATGACGATTGCTAATCTTTCCCAATATGGCGATACGAATGGTGTCTTCAGACAGTCGAATATATCGCAAGATGGTCATTCCTCAGCAAGTTTATCTGGAATGGAAATTGGGTCGCAAGGGCGCGTCTATGCGCGATATTCGAATGGATTGCAGGTTCCAGTAGCCGATATCGCCATTGCGCATTTCAACGGGGAAGAAGCATTAAAGCGCGGTGATGGCGGCGCCTACGAAGTGTCCGATCAATCGGGCGAGCCGATTTACGGAATGAATGGGTCTTCCATCATGGTCGGGGGTGTTGAAGGTTCCAATGCGGATATCTCGCAGGAATTCACGCGTATGATTGCCACTCAACAGGCATATTCTGCGAATGCGAAAGTGATTTCAACGGCACAAGAAATGATGACCGAAGCGGTCAATGTGATCCGTTAAATTTGAACAATAACTCTAAAGGGATTTTAGAGCAGTTGTGGTGTGTTGCTTTGTCGTGCTTAGTTGCCGGGCATTCCTCTCCCCTTAATTGAGTATCAAGGATAAGGTCGATGGGTCTTTTTTCCGCTCTCAATACGTCAACCGAGGGACTCCGGCGTACTCACGACGCGTTAGCCGTTGTTTCGCAGAATGTTTCGAATGCGAATAATCCGAATTATGTTCGCAGGGATTTCATTTCTGGTGAAGGTCCTGTCGGCGATCAGGTGCGTCGGGCGCTTGAACCCTATATCCAAAAGCGGGTTTGGCGTGAATCGGCCTTAACCGGTTTTTCTGCAGCGCAATCCGATGTTATGAAGCAGCTCGATCAGCTTTATGGCGCGCCCGACTCTCAATCAAATCTGTCAGCAAGTTACAATCAGCTCTACGCCGCTTTTCAGTCACTCCGGTCCGATCCCTCATCAACGGCCCAACAAACCTCTTTGTTGTCCGCCGCAAAATCATTTACAGCAAAGCTTAATGGATTGAGCGACGATATCCAATCGCTTCGCTCAGGGGTTGAAGATGCGCTGGCGAGTGCCACGACAGAAGCAAATGATGCGCTTACGACTCTTGCAGGGCTTAATCAGAAAATTGGTAATTCGGGCTTGTCGGTCGATCCGTCTTTATTGGACGTACGTGATGCCGCCATCAAGACGCTTTCGTCGTTATTTGATGTCTCGGTATCACAGGCCAGCGATGGGACTGTATCACTCACAACGTCAAATGGTAACACACTGCTTGATGCGTCGGGTGCTCGGACCTTGAGTTTTGACTCGCATGCGCCTTTGAATGCCAATTCGCTTTACAATTCCGTTTCGACCTTGCGAAGCGTCGGGACTGTTACGCTTTCAGGCGGCGGAGCAGGTGGTTTAGATTTGATTGCTGCCGGGGCATTGAAATCAGGACGCTTGGGGGGATTAATCGATTTACGTGATCGCGCGCTTGTATCAGCACAATCACAACTCGACGATATTGCGGCGGGTATCTCATCAGCACTCTCCGACAATGATAGAGCCTCTTCTGCGGTGACGGGTGGATATGATCTTGATCTTACCGGGCTTCAACCCGGTAATCGCATTGCGCTTTCTTACAAGGATTCTTCGGGCGTTGATCATAAAGTGACGATTATCCGTGTCGAAGATTCTTCCGTTCTTCCTTTGGCCAACACGTCAACAGCGGATCCTAATGACTCGGTGATCGGCATCAGCTTCGCAGGTGGGGTTGCTGGCGCAAAGGCTGGGCTTCAAACCGCGCTTGATGCAATCGGGGCAGGTCTAACTGTTAATGCCGGGACGGCAGGCGCTTTGAGATTGACGGCAACGGGGCCGGCGGCGGTAAATACCCTTTCAGCGCGTATCACATCAACCACGATGACAGGAGCGGGAACAGCGCTTCCGTTTTTCGTGGATGGTGGAAATGGATCCATACCCTTCACCGATTCACTCGATAAGCCCCCACAAAGGTCAGGCTTTGCGAGCCGTATCGCGGTTAATCCGACACTCCTCTCCAACAGTACCGCTTTATCAATTTATCAGAGTCCAGCTAACCAAGCGGCGGACCCTACACGCCCGAGTGATCTTATTGATCGACTTGATAAGACCGGCCTTGAATCGTCTCAAAATTCGAATCTTGGGCTAGCGGGGGCATCTCTTCCGCTCGCGCAAATGATTAAACAAACGCTTCAGGTTCAAGCCAATGAGATTCGACGCGTATCGTCCTTGCATGAAACACAGCAAACCGTGCAGGCCGCGATTGACTCTCGCTTTTCGGCAATGTCCGGCGTTCAACTCGACCAAGAATTATCTGATATGACCCAATTGCAGAATGCCTATACGGCGAATGCTCGTGTTCTTTCAGCGGTTAAAGACATGTTCGATGTCTTAATGCGGATTTGAGAAGGAGCGCGACATGTCAACGCTAGGCCCAATCGGGAGTTCAAATTTCTCTACTTCACAATCAATTGCCGATGTCCGCGATCGGATTAATGATCTATCCCGTCAGCTCTCATCGGGAAAAAAGGCGGCGTCGATTTCCCAAATGGGAAATTCTCTTTCACGCAGCATCGATCTTCGGGCAAAGCTCTCACGTCTCAGCGTCTATGACGATGCGATCCTGGGTGCCAATACAGATCTACAGACGCTGTCGAATGCCATCAACTCGTTCTCAACAACCGCAGGTCAAATTCTAAATTCAACGCTCAGTCTTGCCACGACACCGGAGTCAACTAATCGCGCGAATGTGAAGACGGATTTGAGACGGCAATTTTCTGAGCTCGTCGATTATCTAAATACGGACAGTAATGGCATTTATGGTTTTGGCGGTAAGAATGTTGGTTCACCACCCGCGCTTGATACGGCTCTAATTCTTGATGGTGGAGGCGGTAAAGCGGGTCTTATCCAGTATATCTCCGAAAGACAGGCTGCGGATCTCGGCGCCAACAATCAAGGCCGGCTTCAACTTTCGAGTACATCGAACACTATTTCACTCGCCGAAACGGTTACAGGGAGTGTGTTTGGATTTACCCTCAAGGGTGTAACGTCACAGGACTCGAATATTATCGCGAACGCGCCTTCAGGAACGCCGCCTCAATTGTCTTTTTCAGTCAATGGGCAACCTGCGCCTAATTCAGTGCTCACCGTTACTCTTGGCCTTCCTGATGGCACAACACAGGATGTAACGCTAACGGCGGCCGGGAGTAGTGCTTCCAACGGGTTTGCAATTGGGGCGACGGTTGCTGACACCGTAAGTAATATCGTTACGGCTCTTCAAGCAGCACTCGTATCGACGGGAAAGACACAACTTTTTGCCGCGTCAGCCAAAGCAGCTGCGGTTGATTTCTTTAAAGGATCGACAACAAATCCGCCGCGTCGCGTTGCGGGGCCACCCTTTGATACAGCAACGACCTTCACTGCCGGAACAGCAGACAATACTGTGCTTTGGTATCAGGGAACGGATGACACCAATGATCCTCGCAATGACCGCGTGACAAAGATTGATGAGCGCATGTCAGTGGGATTAGGCGCGCGCGCTAATGAAGCAGGTTTTATCGGGACATTAGCAGGGGCGGCTTTGCTCGCCGCAACAAGTTTTTCAACGACCGACGAAACGCTGGCTAAATCTCAATTTTCTGATTTACGTGATCGGGCGCGGGCGAGTCTTTCACAAG
>CANGSG010000041.1 GCA_947456435.1 Hyphomicrobiales bacterium | reverse complement strand
GGCGGCGAAATCACAGTCACGCGGGACAGTGTCATTGCGACCTTGTCGATCGGTTATGGTGATGGCTATCCGCGCGGTGCGAAAAATACAGACACGAAACAAGGCGCTGAATGTTTGATCGCCGGACGACGCTGCAAAATTCTCGGTCGTGTATCGATGGATCTTGTTATGGCTGATGTCACGGATTGTCCTGCCGGATCGTTCAAGCGTGGCATGATGGCCGTGATGATCGGCGATGAAATTACACTTGATGAAGTTGCAGCCAAATCAGGAACGATCGGCTATGAGATTCTTGTTCATCTCGGTTCCCGATTCCGGCGCCGCCTTTTGACGCGTAAGGATTAGTCTTCTTCATGGCGAAACGAACAGCCAGCTTCATCTGTCAGGCATGCGGTGCGGTCTATACGCGTTGGCAGGGCAAATGCGAGGCCTGCGGCGGATGGAGCACTGTTGCCGAGGAAGCAGCTTCCGCACCCTTGCCTGGATCATCAGGTCCGGCACGCGGGAAAAAGGGCCGGATCTTTCCGCTTGAAGGCTTAGTCGGTGACTCGTCGGAATCGCCACGTATGCCGAGCGGTATCGGTGAGTTGGATCGCGTCACCGGGGGCGGCTTCGTACCGGGCTCGGTCATTTTGCTGGGCGGCGATCCCGGCATCGGCAAATCGACTTTGCTCATGCAGGCATCAGCCGCACTCGCCAATAAGGGCGAGCGGGTTGTCTATATTTCGGGTGAAGAAGCGACCGGTCAGGTGCGCCTGCGCGCCGAGCGTTTGGGACTCAGTAAGGCTCCCGTTGAGCTCGCCTCAGAGACCAACGTCGAAGACATCATCGCGACCCTTTCAAAAGGCGCCGCCCCGCGCCTCGTCATCATCGACTCGATCCAGACCATGTGGTCGGACACGGTCGACTCGGCACCGGGCACCGTTACGCAGGTGCGCGGCTCGGCCCAAAGCCTCATCCGCTACGCCAAGACGAGTGGCGCGAGCGTAATCCTCGTTGGCCATGTCACGAAAGACGGGCAGATCGCCGGTCCCCGCGTAGTCGAACATATGGTGGATGCGGTCGCCTCCTTTGAGGGTGACGGCGCCCAGCATTTCCGGATTTTGCGCGCCGCAAAAAACCGGTTCGGGCCTACAGACGAGATCGGCGTTTTTGAGATGACGGGCTTGGGTCTCCGCGAAGTCACCAATCCCTCAGCCCTTTTTCTCGAAGGGCGTGATACGGAGTCAGCCGGCACCGCCGTCTTTGCTGGCATGGAGGGGACACGCCCTGTTCTTGTTGAATTTCAAGCACTTGTCGCAGCTTCTTCACTGGGAACACCAAGACGTGCCGTCGTCGGCTGGGATCAAAGCCGCCTCTCCATGGTGCTTGCCGTCTTGGAAGCGCATGGCGGATTGAAGCTCGGCGGCTATGATGTCTATCTCAATGTCGCGGGCGGTTTGAAGATCGACGAACCCGCCGCCGATGCCGCCGCCGCAGCCGCGCTGATTTCCTCATTAAGCGCGACACCTTTGCCCGCGACGCGCGTTTATATGGGTGAGGTCGGCCTCACAGGGGCGTTGCGTCCCGTGGGACAAGTGGCGGCGCGCCTCAAAGAGGCCGCAAAGCTCGGCTTTGGCTCAGCTGTTATTCCGAAAGCGGGGGCGGAAGCCGCAGGCCCCTCTCCGCTCTCGGTGGCTTCAATCGCCGATGCGGCCGATTTGGTCGCCTCGATCATTGCAGGGAAGAAAGCGCCCCGCGCGGGGTAAAACCGAAGCGATGACGAAAGAGGCGTGACGCGGCTCGTAGCTGCGACTATAAGCGCCGGGTTGCGCGCTCAGCATCAAAGGAAATGGAAGAGAGATGAGTCAATTACCGATCAGCCTGCTCGATCTACTCGTGATCGGCATCGTTCTCTTGTCGGCGCTCCTCGCCTCCGTTCGTGGTTTTACGCGCGAGGTCCTCGCCATCGGCTCTTGGGTAATCGCCGCGATTGCGGCCTATATATTTCATCCGCAAGTGCTGGCCTTTCTCGAACCGCATATCGCCAATCGCCAGATTGCTCTTGCTGCCGCTATTGCAGCCGTATTTCTGGTTACGCTTGTGATCGTCACAATGATCACGGTGAAATTGTCTGATGTCATTCTCGATTCCAGCATCGGCGCGCTCGACCGCACATTGGGCTTCTTGTTCGGTGCCGCTCGCGGATTTCTGATTGCTGCTGTTGCTTTCTTGTTCTTCGATAAGCTCGTGGGCGAAAAACAATATCCAGATTGGGTGCGCGATGCGAAATTGCGCCCACTTTTGAAAGAATCAGGCGACCAATTGATTGCCCTCTTGCCGACCGATGCCGGCTTCCTCGAAAAGCTGAAGGCGAAGGCACTTTCCGGCGCGGCACCGGCAGAGGGTCAAAATGGGCAGGATGGGCAGCCAAAAACGCCCTGATCCCGCCTCGTTCCGCTCTAATCTGCCCGCGTTCCGCCTAGGTTGTTGAAGGCGTCTGATACAAGTTGCAATCCCCAGACTGAAAGCGCATATCTCCGCCGCAACAGCCGGGAATTCCGATGACACACGAGCTCTTCGACCTCGACGCCGATCGTCTCAAGGAAGAATGCGGCGTATTCGGCATTTACGGCCACCCCGAAGCCGCCGCTATTACCGCGCTCGGGCTTCACGCGCTCCAACATCGCGGCCAAGAAGCGGCAGGTATTGTGAGCTTCGACGGTCGCCGTTTTCATTCCGAACGCCGCATGGGCCTCGTCGGCGATAACTTTTCAAAAAAGTCAGTCATCGATCAACTGACAGGCAATATGGCCATCGGCCATACGCGCTACTCGACCACCGGCGAAACGATTTTGCGCAACGTGCAGCCGCTCTTTGCTGAGCTTGATGGCGGTGGTTTTGCGGTTGCCCATAATGGTAACATCACCAATGGCATTACGCTGCGCCGCAACCTCATTCGCAATGGCGCGATCTATCAATCGACCAGTGACACCGAAGTTGTCCTGCATCTCGTCGCAGGCTCAAAGAAAACCAAATTTGTTGATCGCTTCATCGAAGCCATCATGCAGCTTGAAGGCGCATATTCCTTTGTGGGCCTAACCAACAAGAAGCTGATTGGTGTGCGTGATCCTTTGGGGATCAGACCGTTAGTTCTCGGCGAATTAAATGGCGCTTATATTCTCGCCTCCGAAACATGTGCTCTTGATATTATCGGTGCGCGTTTCATTCGCGACATTGAAAATGGTGAGATCGTCATCATCAGCGAAAATGGCATTGAATCGCTAAAACCTTTCGGTGTTCTACCCGCGCGGCCCTGCATTTTCGAATATATTTACTTTGCGCGGCCTGACTCCATCGTGCATGGCAAATCAGTGTATCAAGTTCGCAAAGCCATGGGCGCCGAGCTTTCTCATGAAAGCCCTATCGATGCCGATGTCGTCATTCCTGTTCCCGACTCGGGCGTGCCGGCAGCGCTCGGCTTCGCACAAGCCTCGGGCCTTCCTTACGAGCTTGGCATTATCCGCAATCACTATGTCGGGCGCACCTTTATTCAACCCACTCAAATGGGGCGCGAAATCGGCGTACGCATGAAGCACTCGGCCAATCGCGCTGTTGTCGAAGGCAAGCGCATCATATTGATTGATGACTCGATTGTGCGCGGAACGACTTCGGTAAAAATTGTTCGTATGATGCGCGACGCTGGCGCACGGGAAGTGCATTTCCGCATTTCATCGCCGCCCATCAAATTCCCCGACTTCTATGGCATCGATACGCCAGAGCGGAATAATCTGCTCGCGGCTACTCATTCGCTTGAAGAGATGCGTCAATTCATCGGATGCGACACGCTCGCCTTTTTGTCGGTTGACGGCATCTATCGTGCGATGGGCGAAGTGGGTCGGAGCAGCGATCGTCCGCAATTCACTGATCATTGTTTCACCGGCGATTATCCGACCGGTTTGACAGATCAATCGGGTGACTCACCTAAACAACTCTCCTTGCTTGCTGAAGCCGGTTAAATATCATGACAAAAAAACTTGAAAATCGGATCGCGCTCATCACCGGCGCATCCCGCGGCATCGGCCGCGCCACCGCCCTCGCTTTCGCGAAAGAAGGCGCTCACGTGATTGCCATGGCGCGCACGCAAGGCGCACTTGAAGAACTCGATGATGCGATCCGCGCTGTTGGTGGGTCGGCAACGCTTGTACCAGCTGATCTCAAAGATATGGATAGTATTGATCGCTTGGGCCCCGCCCTCCTCGAGCGTTGGGGTAAGCTTGATATCTTTTTTGGGAATGGCGCGATCTTGGGTCCGATCTCGCCTCTTGGTCATATCGTCGCAAAAGAATGGGACGATGTAATGCTCGTGAATGTTACGGCGAATTTTCGCCTGATCCGCATTCTCGATCCGCTGTTGCAACGCTCGGAGTCAGGCCGCGTTATTTTAATGAGCTCTGCAGCCGCTTGGAAACACCGTCCTTATTGGGGGCCCTATAGCGTGTCGAAAGCCGCAGTCGAAGCGTTGGGCCACACCTACGCGCAAGAAGTCTCATCAACGCCGATCAAAGTAATGATGGTTGATCCGGGCCCGCTGCGTACCGATATGCGCGCAACCGCTGTGCCGGGTGAAGATCCGATGAGCTTGCGTGAACCGTCTGAACTCGTACCGCATCTTATCGACATGGCGGCGACGTCTTGGGCGGATACGGGTCGTCTTTTTGATTTCTCCGGACCAACGCCGAAGATTTGTGACTTTGGCAAACCTGTCGATGTGAAACGCTGATTTATTCTTTTGCGTAAGGGTTCTTTGTCGTGCGCATCGATAATCGGATGGGCGTACCCGGCAGATCGAATGTGTCGCGCAAAGAATTGATGAGATAGCGCGTATAACTATCGGGCAATCCGTCAAGCTGCGATCCGAACAACGCGAAATGCGGTGGCCGCGATTTCACTTGTGTGGCGTAACGAATTTTAATGCGTCGTCCTGAAATTGCCGGTGGCGGATGTTTTTCAAGAACGCCTTCCAGCCAGCGATTAATTTGTCCCGTTGAGACACGCGTTGACCAAATATCAGCCGCTTTGAAACAGGCTTCGATCAACTTATCTGTGCCCGACCCTGTTAAACCGGAAAGCGGCACGATCGATGCGCCTTTGACGTTCGAAATCAACCGCTCAGCATCTTCGACCATGCGTTGGAAGCGACCCGGCTCACCCGCGACGAGATCCCATTTATTCACACCGACGACAAGCGCGCGGCCTTCACGTTCGATGACCGAGAGAATTGCAAGATCCTGCTTTTCAAACGGTATTGTCGCATCGAGAAGAAGCACAACAACTTCGGCAAATTTTACGGCACGCAATCCATCAGACACGGCGAGCTTTTCAAGCTTGTCTTCAATTTTTGCGCGCTTGCGCATGCCTGCTGTATCGTAAAGCTTTACATGACGACCGCGATAACTCCACTCAACGGAAATGGAGTCGCGCGTGATGCCGGCTTCGGGCCCGGTCAGTAATCGATCTTCACCAATCAATTGATTGATCAGCGTTGACTTCCCAGCATTCGGACGACCGACGATCGCGATGCGCAAGGGGCGCTCGTGATCATTGTCCTCATCATCGTTGTTTTCGTCATCAAACTCATCACGTTCTTCACGCGGGAAGATGTTGCGAAGCGCTTCGTAAAGATCAGCCAAACCTTCGCCATGTTCCCCTGAAAACGGGATCGGATCACCGAGCCCGAGTTCAAAGGCTTCATAGCTTTCCATCATACCGAGTTTACCCTCGGCTTTATTGGCAAGAAGAATAACAGGCTTTCCCGCGCGCCTCACCAAAGTGGCAAAATGACGATCAGAGGGGGTAATGCCTGCGCGCACATCGATCAAAAAAATCACAGCATCGGAATCGAGAATAGCGGCTTCGGTCTGCATACGCATACGACCGGTAAGTGTTGTCTCCGCGCTTTCTTCAAGACCTGCTGTATCAATGACTGTGAAATCGAAATCGCCGAGATGCGCTTCACCTGCACGGCGATCGCGAGTCACGCCGGGTTGATCATCAACAAGCGCGAGTTTTCGTCCCACCAACCGGTTGAACAGAGTGGATTTGCCGACATTCGGTCGGCCGATCAGCGCGACCGTAAACGACATTTCCTATCACCTTTTCGATGATGCCCCTGTTACGGGGCTTTGCTGCCCGCTTTGACGAGAGCCAGATAAACTTCAACACGTTGCTTTAACCCGGGCGGCGATGCGGGGTCCGTCATCACCTGATCAAAGAGTTTGCCGGCGGCTTCAAGATCGCCCGCCTTCATTGTGGCGAGACCAATCAATTCACGTGCATTCGGCGCCCAAGGCGAGCCTTGCGGTAAAAGCGGATCAACTCGCTTCTTAAGCTCATCCAGAGACAGCGTATCAGCAAGCAAAGTGGCAGCCCGCAGACGCGCTAAGCCCTGCAATAAAGCGCCAACCGAGGCGTCATTGGCCAGCGCGTCAAATTGCGCGACGGCGGCAGCTTTGTCCTTGGCCTGCAACTCTGCAGCGCTGCGAAAGCGTGCCAGAACGCCATAGCCCGTCCCACCCTCGGACGCGATGGATGCGAATTCCTTGGCGGCTTCATCGCCCTTACCGGCGCGCGACAATTCAAGAGCTGCCTGATAGCGGTCGCCGAGCGCTTGCGCCTTTTCAGTCTCGAAATGGACATAAACGCGATAAAGCGCGGTGCCCGCCACGATAACCGCAGCGATAGCCACGAAAATCGGTCCATATTTCTTCCAGATATCCACTGCCTGATCGCGGCGGAGATCCTCGTCGACTTCGCGGAAAATATCGCTCATGGCCTGAAGACGCTCATAAAACAGGTTGCAACCGGCCCTCTATAAGGAAGACCGGCCACTTTTGTAAGCAAAAAATCGGTCCCTCGGCTTAGCCGAAGACGGAAACGCCAATCAGTATCGGGTGGAGATAGAGCATTGCGACATAAGCGGCGACGCCAACCCCGACCGCCAGCAAATCCCCCAAGACACGGGGTGCGGGTGGTTCGGCTTGCGCAGGACGCCAGCGGAACGAAATCCGGTTCACCACCGCCCAAGCGAGGATCGAGCCGAACAAGATGATGCTGCCAAGATCGCCATTGGCGAGAAGATGGCCAAGGGCCCAAGCCTTAACCCCCACAAGCATCGGATGTTTGAGCCGTGCCTTGATATAACCCCGCGGCAATTGGCTCGCGATCAACGCAATAAAGGCAAAAAGCATCAAAAGAAGATTGAGATGTTTCATGCCCATAGGCGGGTCCCAGATCGGGATCATGCCGTCCGCGCGATAGCGGCCAAAGCCTTCAACCACCAACGCAACGCCCGCCACCGCAACAACACTGTAAATGCCGCGATAGACATTGCGCCCCAATGCTCTTTGCAAGCCCGCATGAAGCGCAGGCGCCATTTGAACCGAATGACCCAAAAGCAAAACAATCAGGCCAATAATCAAAATCGTCATAAATCTCTCCGCAGAAGCTGCTTCACGCCTCATCCGGCGTTGGTCTAAGCTCGTCTTCTATCTGATTTTACGGATAAGAACCAATGCCCCGCCGGCGTAATTCAGCATAAGGCCTAATGCCTCAATAATGCGGCGGCGGTGGCTCGGGCGCTTGGCTACGCGACGCGGATGAGGCTTCAAATTCCTCACGCAACGCGCCCAAGCGGCGCTCTAACATGTCGATCTTCTTCCACTGCTCGACAACCATCTCACTCAAATCGGCAATCGTCTTCTCTTGCTCGGCGATGCGATGCTCGAGTTCAATCAAGTGAATTGAAGAGTTGAGATCGCTCATTTACTTTTCACTCCTACTCAATCACGCCGAGGCGGTGACAAGAAATAAAACAAACACTCCGATAATCAAGAGCGTTATTGGCGACACAAAGCTCCACGGTAAACAGGGCCGGTACATTGGCAGCAATGGCACAGTGCTTGCTAACAAATGTTCGGTAAATGATACCCTTCCGGAGTCCAGAATGTCAGCAACAAACTGCCCTATTTGCAATAGTCCCTGGCATGCAGTGGAAAAAACATGCCGGTCGGAGCCCTATGTTGGCAAGAAATTGCCGGTGCGCAGTTGCACGTCTTGTAGCTTCACGCAACCCGTACACGCCCTCGTCGATGGCAGAACGGCGATGGACCCGTCATCAAAAGAACCTGGCGATGGAGCCGTTCTGCGTTCAAGTCGCAACGCGAATGAGCTACGTCCTGGTCGAGAATTTCATATGACGGAACTCGGCTATGAGATCCTTAACAATGTGGGTAAACCACCAACTTCGTTGACTTACTTCGGTGCAGGAAGCAACACGGACCATCGTTGGATTTCCCAAAAACATCCCAGTCTAAACATAAAGCTGGTAGATCTCGAGAATTACCAGAAACATGACGCCTTCGAGCCTATTAACCAGGCTAGTCCTTCAAATTTGGTGATCGCCTGCGAGGTTATAGAGCATTTCCACGATCCCATGGCTCATTTTGAATCACTGTTCCGGATCGTTGACGAAGAGGGCCTCCTTATTTGCAGCACTAATATCAACGACGGCAGTGACATCGAATTGCACAACTACCCCTTCATCAATGGACACTCAGCATACTGGTCGCCAATTTCGCTGATGAGCGCCGCAGCAAAATTTGGATATTTCGTGGACTTCCGCACCCCGAAACTTTGCTTCTCGAAAAAATGGATAAGAAAAAGATATGTACTGTTCTACAAATCAATGCAGGTACAATTAGGAATTTCAGCTTATTTTGGGCAGTCCTTATATGCACCTTCGGAGTAAAGCCATATTTGCGGCAGATGAAAAAAACAAATAGAATTCATACTGTCACTCTTACTCATTTTTCCCCGGCGGCTTCGACGTTACGTCCCATAATCCACGTCATTATTGGATTTGATGACGATAACTAGGTTGGCAATACAAAACCAATTTAAACAACCTATAGTTTAATGTATAAAGTTAATTCAACTCAAAGTTAGTTTTTTTGAAAAGTTAGATCGATAAGATTATAATATTACTTAATAATTCCAGAAAGACTGGTCTTGTTAAGTGATGTTTTTTCTTGCCGGACGCAATTTTATCATTTGCTTCCATTGATGGGTTAATTGAAGTTTTGAAATCGACCACAATTAGTCATGCGATTGAAAGCAACGGGAATTCTCCATTTTGGGCGACCAATGATGCTGAACCCAATAAATTCATAAATGTTTCTGAAATCGACCGTCTCTTTTTCGGTGCAATGCCATGAGGGTCGATGGTCAGCAACCGATTAACGAGATCAAAACAACCTTTGAGCGATTATGGACGGCCTCTCGGGCGGAGCCTTATCCCGACTACCCCACCCGCCTAGATCGATTGACACGGCTCGCTTCGGCGTTGCGCGACAACCGCGAACGAATTGCAGATGCGCTCGATTTGGACTTCGGCGGGCGCGCGCGACACGAAACCCAGCTTGCCGAAATCCTGACGTCGCTCACCGAGATCAGTACAGTCCGTCGGAGCCTGAAGCGATGGATGCGCCCGGAGAGGGGCTCAGTCGGGCCTGCCTTCTGGCCGGGAAAGGCGGAGATTCGTCGGCAGCCGCTCGGCGTCGTTGGCGTTATCGCGCCCTGGAATTATCCGGTCTATCTTGCGGTCAGCCCGCTGATCGATGCGCTCGCCGCTGGTAACCGGGTTATGCTGAAGCTCTCTGAGCTAACGCCAAGAACTGCGGATTTACTGATCGAGATTCTCGCCGCAACGTTTCGGCCTGACGAAGTGGGGGCCGTAACCGGCGATGCTAAGATGGGTGAGGCTTTCGCAGGCCTTCCCTTCGACCATTTGATCTTCACCGGATCAACTGCGGTGGGCAAAAGCGTCATGCGGCGGGCCGCTGATAATCTGACCCCTGTGACACTCGAACTCGGCGGCAAATCACCCGCCTTGATCGCGCCCGACTTTCCGCTTTCCGACGCCGTGCCGCGGATCATCTATGGCAAGGCGTTCAATGCCGGCCAAACCTGCATCGCGCCGGATTATGTGCTCCTCCGAGAAGGCTTCGCGGACGAGTTCGTGGACCGCGCAAGGGTCGCGTACCGTCACTACTTTCCCGACGCGACAACGTCGTCCGACTATACCTCGGTCGTGTCCGATCGGCATCGCGACCGGATCGACGCGGCCATTGCCGAGGCGCGTGCTAGCGGGGCGCAGATCATACCCCTCGCGGATATACCAGGAACCGTTGCATCTCGTCGCCCTCTGACTCTGGTCATCAATCCGCTACCGGAGTCGGTTATCATGCGTGAGGAGATTTTTGGGCCGATCCTTCCGGTCCTGACCTATCGCGATCACGAGTCCGCGATCGGACTGATCCTCGCCCGCCCTCGACCTCTCGCTACCTATCTTTTCGATCGCGATGAAGCGCGTATCGACCGCTGCCTGAATCAAATTGTTGCCGGCAGCTTCGTGATCAATGACGTGATGTGGCACATCGCACAGCCCGAACTGCCGTTTGGCGGCGTCGGCGAAAGCGGGATGGGCGCCTATCACGGTCGTTGGGGTTTTGAGACCTTCTCGAAGCCGACGGCGATTTATCGCGCATCGCGTTTCAATATCGCAGGCTTGCTGCGCCCCCCGTTTAGCCCGCGTATGCGCAGCTTCATCGATTTCCTCATTCGCCACAGCTGAGCCAGAGTGAGGTCTTCCATGCGAGCAGTCATTCTCAACGGCGGTGATGCTTCAGCAACGCTCGACAACGAGATCTTGGGGGTCGTTGAACACAGGCTCGCGGCGATGGGGGCCGTAACGCGAAACTTTTTCTTGCGTGATCTCTCAATTGGCCACTGCCTCGGCGAATTCGATTGTTGGGTCAAGACACCGGGCCGCTGCCGCATCCACGACGAAGGACAGGAAATTGAGCGTGCGGTACACGACGCTGACTTGGTTGTTCTGCTCACGCCGATAAGCTTTGGTAGCTACGGCGCGCAGCTCAAGAAGGCGATTGATCGATTGATTCCGCTGATCTCGCCCTTTTTCGAGAAGCGAAACGACCTGACACACCACCAGCATCGTTATGACCGCATGCCGCGTTTGGTGGGAATTGGCTGGGATGCAGCGCCAAATTCGAAGCGGGAGAGATTGTTTCGAGCCTTCGTCGAGAGCAACGCCCTCAATATCGGATCTCCGGGCTGGGGTGCTGCGGTACTGGAAAGCGATCACAAGACATGGGACATGTCTATTGCGGCAGCGCTCGCCGCGACAGAGGCACCCGGCAACGCCTCCGGTTCCCGCGATGGGGCTACCCGCTTCCTACACGAGGCAATGGCGGCGGAACCGCTCGTTCCCACCACCGCGTTGCGCCCCAAGGTAACGATTTTAGTCGTCAGTGCCCGGGCACCGGGCACCAGCACCTCGGAATCTTTAGCTCGCTATCTGGAACATCGCCTCGTTGCTGATGGCGCCGAGGTCCAGTTCGTTTTCGCAACCGTTTTTGCCCGCGACAAGGACACCGCCGAAAGGGCGGCCCTGCAATTGGCCGAGGCCGATATCCTTGTCGTCGCATCGCCGCTCTATGTCGACAGCCTGCCCTATCTCGGTGTTCTCGCGCTCGAAAAGTTGCGCGACGCGCGACGTAGCGGGGCCGGTAAGCGCCCAGCGCGCCTTGTTGGGCTCCTCAATTGCGGCTTTCCGGAGCCGGAGCAATTGCGCTTCGCAATTGCGATGCTCCGCGAGGTCGCGCAAGAGGCAAGCTACGGCTTCGCGGGCGCGCTGGCCGTCGGCGGCGGCGAGGCCATCCATGGCCGCCCACTCGATAGCACCGGGGGCATGACCAGGCATCTGCGCCATGCCATCGATATCGCCGCGACCGCGCTTGCCGCTGGCGACGTCATCCCTGAAACGGCCACGATGGAGGCCGCGCGGCCTTTCCTTCCCGCTCCCCTGTTTCGGCTCGCAGGATGGTGGGGCTGGCGGAGCCAAGCTCACGCCCATGGCTTGGCGCTTGCCGATCTGCGGGCCAAACCCTTTGACGCCATTGATGACGCAGAGTGGAAGCAGATGGCTGCGAGTGGCCGGGTGCATGCCTGGCCACTGCGCGTGATCGAGAAGATCCCGGAAGTCGCCGACGCCGTGACAATCATATTCGAAGATCCTGCTCGACACATGCCGATATTCGAGGCGGGCCAATATATTACCCTCGAACTGCCAATCGGGGGCGATCGCGTCCGGCGTGCCTATTCGCTTTCAGGAGCACCTTGCGACAACCAGATTTCAATTACGGTCAAGCGGGTGCCGGGTGGCCTCGCGTCGAACTGGATTCATGACGAACTGTCCATAGGTACGTTGGTGCGGACGTTCGGACCGTCGGGTGTGTTCACGCCCGGTCCCCCACCCGAGGATGGTCCCCGCCGGTTATTGTTGATCGCCGGCGGGTCGGGGATTGTACCAATAGCCGCAATCACACGCGAGGTTCTGCACAACGAACCGGATGCCGAAATCGTTCTGATTTACGGTAGTGCGGCGCTCGACCGCGCCATCTTTGCCGCGCCATTACGCCATCTCGCCGAGATGAATGGCGCTCGCCTTTGTCTGCAATTCGTCTTCGAAACGCCACCGCCCGATTGGGCCGGCCCATCTGGGAGACTTGACCAAAATACTCTCGATCACTGTCTTCCAGCCACAGGTCTCGACAGCTTCCAGCGTGCTATGATCTGTGGACCCGATAACATGCGCTTCGCGGTACGGCAGGCCCTGCAAGCACATGGTTTTCCCGTCGATCACATCATCCAGGAAAGCTTCACGTCACCACGCCGCGCCAATGTTCCCAATACAGCGCAGTACGCCACCCTTGTCACAGCCGAGGCGAGACAGACAATCGATGTCAAGGGCGGTGCGACGCTTCTCGAAGCCGCACTCGATGCGGGTGTACCGATCAGCTTCTCTTGCTGTTCAGGCGGCTGCGGCGCGTGCCATGTTGTGGTCACAGATCACGCAGAAAATGTGGTGCTCGATGAACCGAACGACGTAAGCGCGGACGACCGCTCGCATGGCAAGGTCCCAGCATGTCTCGTCCGTCTTCGCGGACCTGTCACCTTCGTCATCCCGTGACAGCGTTACCGAGACTTTGACCAGTCAACTCGGGGATATGAGACGCAAAAGGCCCCGCTCCTGGAAACTAAAAAAGACTGCCGCCTATGTGCCGTTTCACTCCCACTCAATTGTCCCCGGCGGCTTCGACGTGACATCATAAACCACGCGATTGATGCCTTTGACTTCATTGATGATGCGGTTGGCGGCGCGACCCAAAAAATTCATATCGAAATGATAAAAATCTGCCGTCATGCCATCAACAGAGGTCACGGCACGGAGCGCGCAGACATGATCGTAAGTGCGGCCATCGCCCATCACACCGACGGTGCGCACGGGAAGCAACACCGCGAAGGCTTGCCAGATTTTATCGTAAAGACCGGCGCGACGAATTTCTTCGAGATAGATTTCATCGGCCAAGCGGAGGATATCGCATTTCTCTTTTGTGATCGCGCCCGGTATGCGGATGGCAAGACCCGGTCCCGGAAAGGGATGACGTCCGACAAACGCATCCGGCAATCCGAGTTCTCTACCAAGCGCGCGAACCTCGTCCTTGAATAATTCACGCAACGGTTCAACGAGCTGCATCTTCATGCGCGCGGGCAAGCCGCCCACATTATGATGGCTCTTGATGGTTACGGAGGGGCCGCCGGTAAAAGAGACACTTTCAATCACATCCGGATAAAGCGTGCCTTGTGCTAGGAAATCCGCACCACCGATTTTTTTGGCTTCCGCATCAAATACATCAATAAAGAGCCTGCCGATTGTTTTCCGCTTTGTTTCGGGATCATCAACGCCTGACAACTCCGTCAAAAATGTTTCACTCGCGTCGACATGCACGAGTGGAATATTATAATGATCACGGAAGAGCGTGACGACCTTTTGCGCTTCACCCAAGCGCAACAAACCATGATCAACGAAAACGCAGGTCAATTGATCGCCAATCGCTTCATGGATCAACACAGCAGCGACCGATGAATCAACACCGCCCGACAAGCCGCAAATTACGCGCCCTGTACCCACTTGCTCGCGGATGCGTTTGATCGCTTCTTCGCGAAACGCTTTCATCGTCCAGTCCGCGCGGCATCCAGCAATGTTACGTACAAAATTCCTAATAAGTTTTGCGCCTTCCGGCGTATGCACGACCTCTGGATGAAATTGCACGCCATAATAATGGCGCGCTTCATCAGCAATGGCCGCAAAGGGAGCATTTTCTGAAACAGCGACAACTGAAAACCCATCAGGCAAACGCGTCACACGATCACCATGACTCATCCAGACCGGGTATTTTTGACCTTTTGTCCATACGCCATCGAATAACGCGCATGACGCCGTGATTTCCAATTCAGCGCGACCAAACTCACGATGGTGACCACTTTCAACGATGCCGCCTAATTGCTTGGCCATGGTCTGCTCGCCATAGCAAATACCGAGCACAGGCAATCCTGATTCAAAAATTACTTGCGGTGCAAAGGGTGCATTCTCATCGAGTACAGAAGCAGGACCACCGGAGAGGATTACGGCCTTCGGC
>CANGSG010000040.1 GCA_947456435.1 Hyphomicrobiales bacterium | reverse complement strand
GTCTTTTTGCTCACTGTTTTCATGGTTGCTCAGTTTTTCTTGAGCCAACAAGTGACCGATAAAGATACGGCGTTACAAAAATTGACGCGGCAGATTTCGGAGCTCACGGATCTCCTCGCGCTTGAACGCGTCAATCGTAAAAATCTTGAAGAAAATCTTGCGCTCCTCGGTGATACGTTGAATGCGTCCGAGAGCGAACGCAAAAGACTTGAAGGACTTTTGGCGGGGTCTGGTGGTGTTGTTCCCGCGCCGGATGCCAGCGGACAAATGGCCTCGATCAATCGCGATCTTGATGCGCAGCGCCAAATCTCGGCGCGTGCTTTGGCGCAAGTGGAAGCCCTTAATCAGCAGATCAATGCGTTGCGTCGGCAATTGGCAGCGCTTGAAGATGCATTAAATGCGTCAGAGTCGCGCGATCGTGAAAGCCAAGCGAAGATTGCCGATCTCGGCCAGCGGTTGAATGTGGCGCTTGCGCAAAAGGTTCAAGAACTCGCGCGTTATCGGTCCGAGTTTTTTGGCCGCTTGCGGCAAATTCTTTCTAACCGCTCTGACGTGCGCGTTGTCGGTGATCGCTTCGTGTTCCAGTCAGAAGTCTTTTTTGATGTGGGCTCTGCAGCGGTCAGTAATGCGGGAAGAACCGAACTCGATAAACTTGCGTCGGCTTTGATCGAGCTTGATGGCGAGATTCCGCCTGATATTCCGTGGATTTTGCGTGTTGATGGCCATACCGACAAAAAGCCTGTGACAGGTACGGGCCAATTCAAATCGAATTGGGAATTATCCGCCGCTCGCGCCATTTCGGTTGTGCAATATCTCGTGTCAAAAGGCGTCCAGCCTACACGGTTGATGGCGGCGGGCTTTGGCGAATTCCAACCGATCGAATTGGGCGAAAGCGAAGATGCGCTCAAGCGCAATCGCCGTATCGAGTTGAAACTCACGGACCGGTGAGTGATTTTTCGTATTTGTATTGCGTTCCCCTTTTAAATTGTATAGACAATCGTATGGATAAAATCCATGGGTCGCAATGGGCTTTGTGTTTGGCATGACGGCAAGGGCGAAGCCAATCTTGCAAAACATGGGTTCGATTTTTTCGATATCGCCGCAGTCTTCGATGGTCGGCCAGCTTTGGTTCGCCATGATCGTCGAGTTGATTATGGCGAAGAGCGCTTTAATCTTTTGGCGCGGCTTGAAGGGCGGATCGTCAACGTCACTTTCACAAAGCGCGGTGACTTATTTCATTTGATCTCAGCGCGATTAGCGAGCCGCAAGGAAAGGACTGTTTTTGATGTCTGGGAAATCTCTCAAAGCTAAAACCAGTGGCCGGACCGATTGGTCACGCATTGCCGCCACAAGCGATGAGGACATCGAAACGCTTGCCGAAAACGATGAGGACAATCCGGCAACCAGTGAAGCCGATTGGTCGCATGCTGTAGCCTTTGTGCCGTCTAAGAAAACGACAATCAATGCGCGCTTTGATTCAGACATTGTCTCTTGGTTTAAGGCGCAAGGCCCTGGCTATCAGCCGCGCATGAATGCGGTGCTTCGCAAATATATGGAAGCGCAAACAAAAATATCGAAGCGCTAAGCTTTAATGTCCCGATTCAAACTGCAGCGCCGCCAAGCGTGCATAGAGCCCGCCTTTGGCCACAAGCGTCGCGTGATCGCCTTCCTCAACAATGCGGCCCTGATCCATCACAAGAATGCGATCGGCTTTGACAATGGTTGAGAGACGATGCGCAATCACAATCGTTGTGCGGCCTTCCATCAAACGGTCGAGGGCGGCTTGAACGAGTGTTTCGCTTTCGGCATCGAGTGCAGATGTGGCTTCATCGAGCAGCAGGATCGGGGCGTCTTTCAAAATCGCGCGCGCAATCGCAATGCGTTGGCGCTGGCCGCCCGAGAGCGTGATACCGCGTTCGCCGATGCGCGTGTTATAAGCCTCGGGCCATTGTTTTACGAAGGCATCGACAATTGCCTGATCGGCCGCCGCATGAAGCGCCGCATCGCTGGCATCGGGAGACCCGTAGCGGATGTTTTCCGCAATGGTCGCGCCAAACACCACGCTGTCTTGCGGCACAAAAGCAATGCGACGGCGTAAGTCACGCGGTTCGAGATTTTGTATCGGAACGCCATCAACAAGGACGGCGCCTGATGACGGATCATAGAAGCGCAAGAGCAATTGCATCACCGTGCTTTTGCCGGCGCCTGAAGGGCCCACAATCGCAACGCGCTCGCCCTTCTTCACGTCAAAGGTGACCTCTCTCAACACGATCTCGTCTTTGCGGGTCGGATAGGCAAAGCTGATCTTGTCGAATGCAATGGTGCCGAGCGGTGGCTCAGGCAATTTTTGCGGATGATCGGGTGCGCGGATGGCCGGTTTAATCGCAAGCAATTCTGCAAGGCGTCCCGCAGCGCCCGCGGCCGCACTCATTTCACCCCAGACTTGCGAGAGTTCACCAAGTCCGCCGGCTGCAAATACTGCAAACAATACAAATTGCGAGAGCGTTCCGGCAGAAAGCCGCCCCGCCAGTACATCCTGCGCACCATACCAAAGGATCGCCACCACGCTCGAGAACACAAGCGCAATCGCAATACCAGTAAGCAGCGAGCGTGCCCGCGTGGCAATGCGGGCGGTGTCATAGGCTTCTTCAGCCGCATCGGCAAAGCGCTTGAGCGTGGGCGCTTCCGCGACAAAGGCTTGCATCACACGCATCGCGCCAATCGCTTCGGTCGCGTATGCGGAGGCATCGGCTAAGCGATCTTGCGCCACGCGCGCGCGTTGCCGCACACTGCGGCCCGAGGCGACAAGCGGCAACACGATGATTGGAATGGCGAGTGCCACAAGGCCCGAAAGTCGCGGGCTCGTATAAACCATCATGCCGCCTGCGCCGATAAAGAGCACGAGATTGCGCAAAGCCACCGAAGCGCTGGCGCCAAAAGCGCTTTTGAGTTGCGTTGTGTCGGCGGAGAGGCGCGAGACAATCTCGCCCGATTTCACCGTGTCGTAAAACCCGGCATCGAGGCGCGTGAGATGATCAAACACCGCGGTGCGGATATCGGCCACGACCCGCTCGCCGAGCGTCATCACCAGATAGTAACGCGAGGCGGAGGCGGCGGCGAGAATGGTCACAACAACGATCATCATCGCGAAATATTTGTCGATAAGCCCTGCGCCCTCAGCCGAGAAGCCGAAATCGATCATCCGGCGAACCGCGAGCGGAATAGCCAGCGTCGAACCTGAGGCCAGGATCAGCGCGATCAGGGCCGCAAATATACGGCCACGATACTGGAGCGCATAGGGAAGGAGAGGGAGGAGCGCCTTGAGCGAGGTCTTCGGACGGGTGCCAGGCGCGGAATCGGAGGAGAGAGGAGCGGTCATAGCCGCTTCTTCGCGCCGAAAGGCGATCTTGTCCAGACCCCGACTTGTGTCGCGGAAGGTCATCCGCTATACGCACGGCTTCCGCGAATTCAGACCCGGGCGGAGAGTGCCTTTTCTTTCTGTGCACGCCCTCCGGAAGCCGCTTTTTGGAAGGATTTTGACGATGAAAACCGAGATTCACCCCGACTATCACACCATTAAGGTCGTTATGACCGATGGCACGAGCTTCGAGACCCGTTCCACAT
Source organism: Hyphomicrobiales bacterium (assembly GCA_947456435.1). Taxonomy (GTDB): domain Bacteria; phylum Pseudomonadota; class Alphaproteobacteria; order Rhizobiales; family Beijerinckiaceae; genus CAIUPE01. The sequence continues at coordinate 11,022 of CANGSG010000040.1, read as the reverse complement.
GGGGCAAGGCGGGCGATACGATGCAGCTCGATATTGATCCGAATTCGCACCCCGCTTGGACGGGTGGCTCCACCACGATGTTGGATCGTGGCGGCCGTGTATCGCGCTTCAACAAGCGTTTCGAAGGCCTTGGCATCGGCAGCAAGAAGTAAGCTGTCTTTCCGACCGAGTAGAAATAACAAAGCCCCGGCTCAGACCGGGGCTTTTTGTTGGACGGCGCGGCGATGTCGTTGCCGCTCAATTCAATGGTGGATTGTATCCCGCGAGAATGCAGATTTGATCAGAAGATGTTGAAGCGCCACCGCGTTGCGGCCCGACGGGGTAGGGGCTTCTTCGGGATTGTTTTTCAAAATCATTTCGGCATGCAATACGCGATCTTGCAGGCGAATGGATTGATTGATGAGATCAATCAAACGACGCGGCAATACGGTTGCATCTGATCCATGCGTAGCATGCTCGTCTTTCACAAGCCGAATACGCGCCATCTGCAGTGAGGCTTTATCTTTCGACATTTCGCCCTCAGCAACAGCGCGTCTCACGAGAAGCCAAGAAGCAATCTGCATCATGCGAGTTGTGAGGCGCATGCTTTCATCGGCATAGGCAAGGGCGGAAAGGCGCGGCAAGCGGCGCGCTTCATCGCGGCCGGGCCCATCGAGATAGGCGGCGGCTTCTTCGACGAGCGCCATACCTTCGCGGAAGAGCGATCGGAACGCATCCGAAGACATGTAATCGCGTCCGAAGGCGATTGCTCCGGAGGGCTGAAAACGATGAAGTGGTTGCACATCCGCCATTGGATGATCCCGCTCAGTTAACGCACAAAGAACTCTCATCAACCCTCAGGGCTAATGCTCAAAGGGAAGTATAAATCAGAAAATCTTAGTTTGCGCGTTAGGATTATGTTTACGGTTAACGCCGCCTGAACTACCGCGTTTTGAATAAAGTATCGGCTGCTGATTTCACGGTCGATTTCTTCGTCTTTTCTTCTTCAAGCCGCTGAATTTCAGCTTTCAAGAGCAAAATGCGCTCGTCGAGTTCGTCGATTGAGATGGCGCTCAAATCCTCTCCGATGTCGTGTGCCGTGTTCTTTTTCTTGCGTGTTTCTTCAAAAAACGGATCGGTCATCACATCACCACTCAATAAACTTCAACCCAAAGGTTATTTCACTAATCCGAAACAACTATAAGGTGTAGATTTGTAGAACCGATCATAGTGCCTTAAATCGTTCGTGCTCAAGATAAAGTGCGATCAAAATTTTCATTTCATGCTTTGAGGTTAATCATGACCGCTGTGCCTGCCACCATGACATGTATCGGTCTTCCGACGCCCGGAGGTCCTGAGGCCTTGGTCCCCGAGACGCGTCCGGTACCGCAGCCGGCCGAGGGTGAGCTGCTCATCCATGTAGCCGCCGCCGGCGTGAACCGTCCTGATGTGCTTCAAAGAAAAGGGGGCTATCCGCCCCCGCCCGGCGCGTCGGACATACCAGGCCTTGAGATCGCCGGAACGGTTGTTGCGGTCGGTAGCGGTGTAAAAAGATACAAGCTCGGCGACCCGATTTGCGCGCTCGTACCGGGTGGCGGCTACGCAGAATATTGCACGGTGCATGAGAGCAATGCGTTACCGGTACCGCATGGATTTTCGATGACCGAAGCGGCCGGATTGCCAGAGACATTCTTCACGGTTTGGACGAATATTTTTGAACGGGGGGCGTTAAAGGCGGGGGAGACGCTGCTTATTCACGGCGGCTCATCGGGCATTGGCACAACGGCAATCATGCTCGGCAAAGCCTTTGGTGCAAAAGTCATTGTGACCGCGGGAAGCGCCGACAAATGTGCGGCGTGCCTTAAGCTCGGTGCTGATCACGCCATCGATTATCGCGCACAAGATTTCGTAAACGAGGTCAAAGCCATTACGGGCGAACGGGGCGTGGACGTCATCCTCGATATGGTTGGCGGCGATTACATCGCCCGCAATTACGCGGTTGCTGCTCGCGAGGGACGGATCGTCCAGATTGCCTATCAAAAGGGCTCGAAAGTCGACGTGGATCTCATGCCCTTGATGATCAAGCGACTGACTCATACGGGTTCGACTTTGCGGCCGCGCAGCGTGGCCGAGAAGGCATCGATCGCCCGCGCCCTCGAGGAGAAAGTCTGGCCGCTTCTGGCGGCGGGCACGATCCGGCCGCAGATTTACGCAACATTTCCGCTGAAAGAAGCTTCTCGAGCCCATGAAATGCTCGAATCGGGCGCTCATATCGGGAAAATCATCCTGATTTCATGAGAATGAGGCTCAGGAACCGATTGCGCCCAAGGCAAGTGTCGCCTATATGAAGGGCATTCCCGCTACGCTGATCGCCAAACGGGGCTCCGGTTCGGAAAAGACCGGTCGGAGCGCAGGCGGTCCTATGCGTGGTGTTGACTGAAATTCGACCGCAAGGAGCCCAGTGCTATGACTTCAGGTCCATTGATGCCCAAAGCGACGGCTGTCTGGCTTGTCGATAACACGGCGCTCAGCTTCGAGCAGATTGCCGATTTCTGCCATCTTCACCCGCTTGAGGTGAAGGGTATTGCTGACGGCGAAGTCGCTGCCGGCATCAAGGGTATGGACCCTGTGATGCATGAGCAATTGACGCGTGATGAAATCGCGAAAGCGGAAGCCGATCAGAATTATCGTTTGAAGCTCAAGGAAAGCACTGTGCGTATTCCTGAGCGCAAGCGCACGAAAGGCCCGCGTTATACGCCGCTCTCGCGTCGTCATGATCGCCCGAACGCGATTTTGTGGCTCGTGCGCAATCATCCCGAATTGAAAGACGCGCAGATCATGCGTCTGGTTGGTACGACCAAATCCACCATTCTGCAGGTAAAAGAACGCACCCACTGGAATATCGCGCAGTTGCAGCCGATGGATCCGGTGACTTTGGGTCTGTGCTCGCAAATCGATCTTGATTTCGAAGTGAACCGCGCATCTAAGGACAAGACCGTGCAGGCGCCTGAAGCCGCGCATACGTTGTTGCCGGCGGAAGTCACAACGGCCAAGGAAACGCTCGAGCCCTTCGCGGGATTCACGGCTCAAGAAGCTGAAGAACCAGAAGAAAAAATCGACGTCGATTCGGTCTTTGCCAAGCTCAAGCAACTTAAAACAGCCGAGTGAGCGCACGCGTCGAAAGACGCGCTTAAAGAGACTGGGAAAGGCCCGGCTTTGCCGGGTCTTTTTGTTTTTAACCCTTTATTCAGTATAAATTTTTACTTTTGATTAACCATGTCCACGTGTCGGAGGTCTGCCCTCAAAAAGGCCTTATTTGACGCCATTTCAGGAACGCTCTGTTAACCATCACAGCTTTAGATCGGTTGAAATTGTAACGGGTTATTTTTTTTTGGAGCAGGCACAATGCTTGAGGGATTGGCTTCGGTTCGTGCGTTGAAATTTGCAGTCGCGGTGGGTGCCGCGCTTTTCTTGGCCGCTTGCGCCAATGACAAAGCCACAACGGGCGCCGGCGATCTTGCCAGCATCGGGGGCGGTTCGGCGACGCCGGGCACCTCGCAAGATTTCCAAGAAAATGTCGGCGATCGCGTTTTCTTTGAAAGCGATTCATCGGACCTGACATCAACGGCCACCGCTACGCTCGACAAGCAGGCGCAATGGCTCGGCCAATATGGTTCCTATAAAATTCTGATCGAAGGTCACGCCGATGAGCGTGGCACACGCGAGTATAATTTCGCCCTCGGTCAACGCCGCGCCCAGACAACGCGCGACTATCTGGTTTCAAAAGGTGTTGCGGCATCGCGTCTCTCCACAAAGAGCTGGGGTAAAGAAAAGCCTGTTGCTGTGTGTGATGATATCTCGTGCTGGTCGCAAAACCGTCGTGCTGTAACGACACTTTCGGGTGGAAACTGATCGCGCGCCGGAGTTGATGCGACGGCCTTACCCGTCGTCACAATGAGATTACCGGCGCGGGTTCATCCCGCGCCGTTATTGTTTTAGGGAGTCTGTAAATACCGATGGCTAGAGCATTCACCATTCCGATTGCCGTGACAGTATTTTTAGGCTTGTCATCGCTGGCGCTCGCCCAGGATGCGCCTTCCGAGGGCGATTATGTTGTCCGTATCAATCGTCTTGAAACGCAGGTTCGGCAATTGTCGGGTCAAATCGATGAATTGCAATTTGCGAATAAGAAGCTCGAAGAAGCGCTGAAAAAATTTGAGCAAGATGTTGAGATGCGTTTCCAAGATTCGAAATCGCAACCAGCCACGCCTCAGAAATCTGGTGCTGTTGAAACGTCTTCTGCGCCGTTAAATTTAGCGGCAACGTCGAAGACAGGGGCGGCGGCGACTTCAGGAACGCCTTCCACCTCAGGAACGCTTGCAGCGCAAGCAGCCAACGCAAAACAAGCGCCGGCTCAACCGACCAAACCCGCTGATGCGAAGTCAGCTTTGGCGCAAGCGCGCACGGCCTTTACCGCTGGTAATTTTGATGAAGCCGGACAGCTCGCACGCGATCTCGTTCAAGCCTATCCTAAAGATAAGCTCGTGCCCGATGCGATGCTTGTTATGGGTGATAGCGACTACAGAATGAAACGCTATCCCGAGTCTGCGCAAACCTATCTCAAGATCGCGCAAACTTATGCAAGCGCCAAGCAAGCGCCGCTGGCATTCGCAAAGCTTGGCGATGCGCTTGTGAGCATGGGGCAAAAAGCACAAGCCTGCGCGACATTCGGTGAATTTGCAAAGCGATATCCTGATGCAGACGCAGCATTAAAAGCGCGCGTTGAAAAAGCGCAAAAGGGAGCCGGCTGTTGAAAAAGACGCGGCCGCTTCCGTCAGCAGAACCGCTTGGTGCGGATGAAGTTCGTGCGCTTCTCGCGCCGATCGAATCCGAGCCGCATGTTTTGTTGGCTGTATCGGGCGGCGCCGACTCGCTGGCACTGCTTGTCGTGACCGCACGATGGGCGAAAGAAAAACATGGCGCACGACCGCGCGTATCAGTGGCAAGCGTTGATCATGGTTTACGCGCTGAAGCCGCCGAAGAAGCGGCCATGGTCGGTCGCGTTTCTTCGGGTCTTGGTCTGTCGCATGTCATATTGAAATGGGAAGGCGATAAACCGACGCAAGGCATTCAAGAAGCCGCGCGTAATGCGCGCTATCGTTTGTTATCTGAGCAAGCGAAAGCATTGGGTGCGCGTGCCATTCTTACAGGTCATCACGCTGACGACCAGGCGGAAACGGTATTGCTGCGCCTTGCGGCAGGATCAGGTCTTTCGGGGCTTGCGGGGATGGCGAGCGAAACGCCCTTGCAAAATGATTTTCTTCTCTTCCGTCCGTTCTTGGCGATTTCTGGCGTCCGGTTGCGCGCGACCGTAACAGCCGCCGGTTTGTCGCCGATTGAAGATCCCTCAAATGTGAATCAACGGTTCGCACGACCGCGTATTCGTTCGGCGGCGGATGTTTTGAGCCGTGAGGGCCTCGATACCGCCCGCCTCATGCGCTTTGCTGAGAGAATGCGCCGCGCGGATGAGGCGCTCGAAGCGGTGGTTGAAGATGCCGAGCGGGGTTTGAGAATCCCGTCGACTTCGGGCGAACGCTTCACGCCGGGCGTCCTGTCGCGGCCGGCTGAGATTGGAATCAGGCTGATTGGCGCAGCCATTCGGAGGGTTTCGAACGGGGCGGCGCTTGAGCTTAACCGGCTTGAAGCGCTCCACGCCGCCTTGAGTGATGCGCTCCGGGCCGGAAAATCGCTCCAAAGGTCGCTTGGTGGGGCTATTATTGCCCTTGATCGCCAAGGCGGGATTACTGTTTCAAGAGAACCACCACGACGTTCTCGCCTTTCCCTTGGCAAGGGCACATCGGGTGCTTAAATAGATGGTCTGAAGCCCGCGCGCGTCTGAGCGTGTCAGGGTCCGAGAAAGGCCAGTGCCCGTCCCATGAATCCGAATGTGCGCAATTTCGCCCTTTGGGTGATCATCTTCCTGTTGGTTCTCGCGCTGGTCACGTTGTTCCAGAGCCCGGGCTCGCGCAATGGCGCGCAGGATCTGAGCTATAGCCAGTTTCTCTCGGATGTGGATCAAGGCCGCATCGCGGGTGTAACGATTTCAGGCAATGACATTACCGGCACGCTGTCGGACGGTCGCCTCTTCTCGACTTATGCGCCGAATGACCCGACCCTCGTGTCGCGTCTTTCTGCGAAGGGCGTGAATTTCGCGGCCAAGCCGCCGAGCGAAGGCATGCCGTGGTATCTCGCATTGCTCGTCAATTGGTTGCCGCTCATTGTCGTGATGGCGGCGTGGTTCTTTCTCTCTCGACAGATGCAGGGTGCGAATGGCCGCGCGATGGGCTTTGGCAAATCGAAAGCGAAGATGCTTTCGGAAGCGCATGGCCGCGTGACCTTCTCTGATGTTGCCGGTGTTGATGAAGCAAAAGAAGATCTCGAAGAGATCGTCGAGTTCCTTCGCGATCCGCAAAAATTCCAACGCCTTGGTGGTCGTATTCCTCGCGGCGTGTTGCTTGTTGGTCCTCCGGGCACCGGTAAGACTTTGCTCGCGCGTGCGATTGCGGGCGAGGCTAATGTGCCGTTCTTTACGATCTCCGGTTCAGACTTCGTTGAAATGTTTGTTGGCGTAGGCGCAAGCCGTGTGCGCGATATGTTCGAACAAGCGAAGAAGAATGCGCCTTGCATCATCTTTATCGACGAAATCGATGCGGTGGGTCGTCATCGTGGCGCAGGCCTTGGCGGCGGCAACGACGAGCGTGAGCAAACACTCAACCAGTTGCTCGTCGAGATGGATGGCTTTGAAGCCAATGAAGGTATCATTCTGATTGCGGCCACGAACCGTCCGGATGTTCTCGATCCAGCGCTTCTGCGTCCAGGTCGTTTCGATCGTCAGATCGTTGTGCCTAATCCTGATGTTCAGGGCCGCGAGAAGATTTTGAAGGTGCATGTGCGCAAAGTGCCGCTTGCTCCTGATGTCGATCTCAAAGTGGTGGCTCGCGGAACGCCGGGCTTCTCCGGTGCTGATTTGATGAATCTCGTCAATGAAGCCGCATTGCTCGCCGCGCGTCGCGGTAAGCGCATCGTGACGATGCAAGAATTCGAAGACGCCAAAGACAAAGTGATGATGGGTGCGGAACGTCGCACGCTTGTCATGACAGAAGACGAGAAAAAGCTCACCGCTTATCACGAAGCGGGTCATGCGATTTGTGCCTTCAATGTGGCGGCGACGGATCCCGTGCATAAAGCCACCATCATTCCGCGCGGTCGTGCGCTGGGAATGGTGATGCAACTGCCGGAGCGCGATAAATTGTCGATGTCGCTTGAGCAGATGACATCACGATTGGCGATCATGATGGGTGGCCGTGTTGCCGAAGAACAAATTTTCGGCCGCGAGAAAGTGACATCAGGTGCCGCATCCGATATCGAGCAGGCTACGCGTCTTGCCCGTATGATGGTCACGAAATGGGGCTTCTCGCCTGAACTCGGTACGGTCTCTTATGGTGAAAATCAGGATGAAGTCTTCTTAGGCATGTCGGTTGCCCGCACACAGAATGTGTCGGAAGCCACGGCGCAAAAGATCGACTCTGAAATTCGTCGTCTCGTTGAAGCGGGCTACAAAGAAGCGCAACGCATTCTGAGTGATCGCGCGGCGGATCTGGAAACGCTTGCTCAAGGTCTTCTTGAATATGAGACCTTGTCGGGTGACGAAATTCGCGACCTTCTCGACGGCAAGCCCCCGTTACGCGAAAACGGCGATGGGGGTTCGGCGAAAGCCTCCTCCGCTGTTCCGACTGCCGGTAAAGGCCGTCCTCGGCCTGAACCCGATGCTGGCATGGAGCCCCAACCCAGCGCTTAAAAACGCATAGGTCTTAACGGTGAAGTATTAAACGCCCGGCATAGTCCGGGCGTTTTTGCATTCAGTCTTTGTTCAGACCTCCGCTGTTAGAAATCGTCGTCAAATGTGACGGGCCGGGTGCTTGGTGTTTGGGTTACAGTCCTCTAGGTGTCGCGGTCGTAGAAGGAGCGTGGACCTGTCATGGCGCGTAAATATTTCGGAACTGATGGTGTTCGCGGCAGAGCGAATACGGTGATCACCCCTGATCTCGCTTTGCGCGTTGGCCAGGCGGCAGGTCTTGTCTTTCGTCGTGGTGTCCATCGCAACCGCGTTGTGATCGGTAAAGACACGCGCCTCTCCGGTTACATGATTGAGACAGCCCTCGTTGCAGGCTTTACCTCCGTGGGCATGGATGTGTTGTTGCTCGGCCCGATGCCGACGCCGGCGGTGGCGATGCTCACACGCTCGATGCGCGCGGATCTCGGCGTGATGATTTCGGCCTCGCACAATGCCTATGAAGACAATGGCATTAAGTTGTTTGATCCGGATGGCTTCAAGTTATCAGATGATACCGAACGTGAAATTGAAAGCCTGATCGACGGCGATCTCTTGTCAAAGCTTGCGGCACCCGCAGCACTTGGTCGCGCAAAGCGGATCGAGAGCGTGCATGCGCGCTATATCGAATTTGCGAAGCGCACGCTGCCCCGTTCGCTTGATCTTGATGGACTTCGCGTTGTGATTGATTGCGCCAATGGCGCTGCTTACAAAGTCGCTCCAGAAGCCCTGTGGGAATTAGGTGCCGAGGTATTCCCGATCGGTATTGAGCCGGATGGGTTCAATATCAACAAGGATGTGGGCTCCACTGCACCGAATGCGGTGATCAACAAAGTGCGTGAAATGCGCGCGGATATCGGCATTGCACTTGATGGTGATGCTGACCGTGTGATCATTGTCGACGAAAAAGGCCAAGTGGTTGATGGCGATCAGTTGATGGCCGTAATTGCCAAGAGCTGGCGCGATGATGGCCGTCTCTCAAAACCGGGCATTGTGGCCACCATTATGTCCAATCTCGGTTTAGAGCGTTATCTCGATTCACTCGGTCTTTCGCTGCAGAGAACAGCGGTGGGTGATCGCTATGTGCTCGAACATATGCGCGAGCATGGATATAATCTGGGCGGTGAACAATCAGGCCATATGATATTGTCCGATTTCTCGACAACGGGTGATGGGCTTGTGGCCGCGCTTCAAGTTCTTGCGATGGTTAAGAAGCTTGATCGTCCGGTGAGTGAGGTCTGCCATCTTTTTGATCCGCTGCCGCAAATCCTGAAGAATGTCCGCTATAAATCGGGCCAGCCTTTGAAAGATAAGCGGGTGGTTGAAGCGATTGCTTCAACACAAGCAACATTGGGTGATCGCGGTCGTCTTGTCATTCGCCCGTCCGGCACAGAGCCGGTCATCCGCGTGATGGCAGAAGGGGATGATCGTATGCTCGTTGAAAAAGCGGTTGACGATGTGGTAAGCGCTTTGACGAGTGTTGCCGCCTGAGACGATTTCAACTTTTTTCCAATTAAAAAACAAAAACCGCGTGTGGCACCCTGTCCGATGTGACAGGGGTCGGACGCTTTTTCGTATGTAACATTACCCCCTCATCAGTAAATGAAATTCCGTAAAGTGTAACGTTACACTTTACATTTTTAATGAGGGGTGATATGCTGGATGAAGTTTAAATCCGTTAAACATCGCGGTCTTCTAAACCTGCTCAACGACGAGCGGCCCGTGGGAGTTCCCGCTCCTTATCTCGATAAGATCCAAAAGATGCTTTCATTTTTGGAGTTTATCGAGACGGTTGAAGAACTGCGCGCTGTTCCCTTCTGGCGCGTGCACCAATTGTCTGGAGATCGAAAGGGTATCTTTAGCATGACGATATCGCGAAATTGGCGCATGACCTTCCGCCTCAATGACGACCAAACCACCATTTTAGACCTTGATCTCGAAGATTATCATTGAGGGTGTCATGGTCGAACAAGCAGAATTGACAATGAAGAACCCGAGCCACCCCGGTGGCTTTATTCGGACAGAGATTTTTGATCCTCTCGGTCTCTCCGTGACCGAAGCCGCTTTGGCGCTCGGCGTCACGCGGCCGGCTTTGTCGGCTTTTTTGAACGAGCGCGCTTCGCTTTCGCCCGATATGGCGATCCGCATTGAAAAGGCTTTTGGCCTTAAACTTGAGACGCTGATGCGAATGCAAAATGCCTATGACATTGCCCAAGCCCGTCGCCGTGCACCGTCCATTAAGGTGAAACGCTATCGCGGCAAAGCGGCGTGATGACGCCTTGTGCCTAAAAAATAATCGAATCTTTTTGTCTTAATCCCGACATTTCCGGATTGACGGCGCGGCCGCGCTCCCGTAACTCCATCGGCGGGACATCCCTCCCCAACGAGGGACGCCCATCTGTGAGGATGGAGATATTGATGACACAGACGCTACCCGGCTTGCGGCCGGCTAATCCGCAATTCTCGAGCGGCCCCTGCGCGAAGCGCCCCGGCTGGACTCCTGACGCTCTCAAAAACGCTGCCCTTGGCCGCTCGCATCGCGCGAAGCTTGGAAAATCGCGCCTGAAACGCGCGATTGATCTGACGCGAGAGGTGCTTCAGGTCCCCGCCGATTATCGCATCGGTATCGTGCCGGCTTCCGACACCGGCGCTTACGAGATGGCGATGTGGACGATGCTCGGCGCGCGCCCCGTCGATTGCCTCGCTTGGGAAAGTTTTGGCGAAGGCTGGGTTACCGACGTCGTCAAACAATTAAAGCTCAAAGATGCCCGCGTGATGAAAGCGCCTTATGGTGCACTGCCGGATCTGAACGCCATCAATTCCGATCACGATCTGCTGTTCACGTGGAATGGCACCACGTCGGGCGTGCGTGTGCCGCATGCCGATTGGATCAAAGCCGATCGCAAAGGGCTCACTTTTTGCGATGCGACGTCTGCCGCTTTTGCGCAACATCTTGATTGGCCAAAGCTCGATGTCACAACCTATTCCTGGCAGAAAGTACTCGGCGGCGAAGCCGCGCATGGCATGTTGATCTTAAGCCCACGCGCTGTTGAGCGGCTCGAGAGCTACACGCCTGCATGGCCTTTGCCGAAAATTTTCCGCCTCACATCGGGCGGCAAATTGATCGAAGGCATTTTTGAAGGTGAGACGAT
>CANGSG010000039.1 GCA_947456435.1 Hyphomicrobiales bacterium | reverse complement strand
CTCAATCGGCTGATAGGGATCCGTATTGGTGCCAATCGCAATCAGCTTCGGCTTATAATTTTTCGCTGATAATTCACGCTCGAGCAACGAAGCCGCATTCTCTTTGGCAAAGAGACGCGATTCAAAATCAAGCCCCGGCGAGAGACCCATATAGGCATGGGTTGGCCGCGCGAAACAATAAATGCAGCCATGTTCGCAGCCGCGATAGGGATTGATCGATTGATCAAACGGAATATCGGGCGATTCATTTTGCGTGATGATGCTGCGCGGTGTTTCAACTGTGACATGGGTCTTGAAGGGCGGTAACTCTTCAGAAGAACCCCAGCCATCATCTTCATCGACACGCGCAATCGGTTCATAGCGGCCTGACGGATTGGTCACCGCGCCGCGTCCACGCCGCCGATCATGCTCGACGCCGCGTTCGGCCAATCGCTCGATCACAGGCATGCGCTCGTCGATACGCGGCATTCGCCTCTCCGAAACTAGAACATTTCAAGAACAAGCAGGATTCCCCCCGCCAATCAAGCCCGTTTTCATGAGTTCAGAGTTTTTTGCCCGCAATTTCGGCAGGGCGAATAGCCAAGGCCGTGATAAAGCCGAGAGCATGATTTCGGTGATTATTCCGACCCCTGATGATGACCCGGTTCTCCTTGAAACGCTCGCGGCATTGGTTGCCGGGATCGCGGACGGTATATTGCGTGACGCGGTGATCGTGGGGCCTTCATCAAACCGCATTGATGAGATGGCGGAAGCGGCGGGTGCAGTGCGGCACATCTCTGAAGGTACCACCGCGCAAATGATCGCGGCAGCGGCAGAGGTCGCGCGTGCCGAATTTTGTTTGGTGATGGCGGCAGGCTCTGTGCCTATCGGCGCTTGGACTGACGCTTTGGCGGAGGGGGTCAATCGCCTCATTGAACCGAACGATGCAGGCCTTCTCGCACTCACGTCCCGCGCGGGGCTTGGTCATGCGGTCAAAGCCGGTTTGATCAATCAGATGAGCCTTTGGACGGGACGCCCTGACCCAAGGCACGGCATTTTAGCGGCGCGAAAAACACTGATGACGGGGGCAAACCGCTTCCGCTTTATCCGGCTGGACGCGGGTGTCAGCGACCGCCGCGTCCACAGATCATCCCCATAAAATCCCACGCCTATCCACGCGTTATCAGACCTTTATCCCCTGACATATGCGCAGGTTACGAACCCGCAGCTCACAGCCTATCCACAGACTTATCCACAGTTTGGCAACAGCCAAATTTCGCATGCTCTCACTTATGTTTGAGCGCTTCGCCGGGCCAGAGCGCTTTGCGCGCGCGGTCATATTGCGGGGGCCGATGCAGATCGACGCCTAGCGCATCGGCCGCGTGCCAGCCCCAACGCGGATTATCAAGAAAAGCGCGCGCGAGGGCGATTTGATCGGCCTGCCCCTTGATGAGAATCTCTTCCGCCTGTTCGGGCGAAACAATCATGCCAACCGCGCGCGTGGTGATGCCGGTTTTCTTTTTGATCTCATCGGCAAAGCCAACTTGATAACCGGGGCCGACTGTAATTTTTGCCGCCGGATCAAGCCCGCCCGAACTCACGCAGGCATAGGCTGCGCCCTGCTCTTTGAGTTTCGCAGTGAAGGTCACTGCCTCATCAACAGTGACACCGCCTTCAACCCAGTCACTCGCGGCGATGCGCACGCCGACAGCCACCGTTTTAGGTACAGCGGCGTAAACTGCCTGCATCAATTCAATGCCAAAGCGCATGCGGTTCTCAAGCGAGCCGCCATAGTTGTCGGTACGATTGTTTGAAATCGGCGAGAAAAACTGATGCACCAAATAGCCATGCGTCATGTGTAACTCGATCACATCGAGTCCCAAACGCACTGAACGCTTCGCCGCTTGCACAAACGCCTCGATGGTCCGCGCAATGCCTGCCTCGTCAAGCGCTTCGGGTGTATGCCAATTCGGACCGAAAGCTTTTGCCGAGGCACTCACCGTCTGCCAAGGATCTTGATCAGCCTTTAAGGCGGCACCGCTTTCCCATGGACGTTGCGATGAGGCTTTACGACCCGCATGTTGCAATTGAATACCAAACAGTGTGCCCGGCAATTGCACCGCGCGCGCGGCAGCAAGCACACGTGCCATCGCGCGTTCATTCGCATCCGAATAAAGGCCAACACAGCCATGCGTGATGCGTCCGCGCCGTTCAACGCCTGTTGCTTCAATCATCACAAGGCCGGCGCCCGACATTCCGAGAGTCATGAGGTGCTGGAGATGCCAATCGGTCATCGAGCCATCATCAGCCGTGTATTGGCACATCGGCGCCACCGCAATGCGGTTGGGGGCGGTTACGGGGCCAATTTTCAAAGGCGTGAACAGTTTAGGTGTGTTGGACATGGGATGACTCTGACTAGGGCGTAGGGCTTGTTCAAACCGTCATTGCGAGCGAATGCGAAGCAATCCAGCTAATGATTCAATAAATATCTGGATTGCCACGTCGCGCTGAGCGCTCCTCGCAATGACGGTTCAGGTTTTCTTCCGTCTCTCTTCAATCGCGATATCAACAAGGCTCAACAACGTGAACATCACTTGCGCGCCGGCTTGAGCGGTGTTGGTCGTTGCATCATATTGTGGGGCGACTTCGACAATGTCCGCACCGACAACATCGAGTCCTTTGAGGCCACGCAAAATTTCCAAAGCCTCACGCGTTGTGAGCCCGCCTACTTCCGGCGTGCCGGTGCCTGGCGCAAAGGCAGGGTCAAGACTATCGATATCAAAGGTCACGTAAACAGGACCATTGCCCGCAACAGCGCGCGCCTTTTGAATAATCGCCTCGATGCCCAACTTCGAAATCTCTTCGCCATGAATAACCGTCATGCCGCTCTCATAAGAAAATTCCCAAAGATATTCCGCACCACCACGAATACCGATTTGGATCACGCGCTCGGGATCAAGAACGCCATCAAGCACCGCTTTGCGGAAGGGGCCACCATGATGGAATTTCGATCCTTCATAAGGGCCTGATGTATCACAATGCGCATCGATATGAATCATCGCGACGGGCGCTTTGCGGCCGATCGCTTTCAAAATTGATCCGGTGATCGAATGATCACCGCCGCAAGATACCGGAACAACACCCGCATCAAGCACGAGATTGTAATAGGCCTCCAAATCCTCGTGGCAGGATTCAAGCGAGTATCGCGAGCGGAACGGCACATCGCCGACATCAGCCACACGCAAAGAAGAAATCGGCATACGCCGCAGCACATGCTCATAAGGCCCGACGCGTTCCACAGCGCGCACCGCACGCGGGCCCAAGCGGGCGCCTGCGCGATTCGTGACACCCAAATCCATCGGCACGCCGATCAGCGCGACATCAAGATCTTTGAATTTTTCAGTATAGGCATCAGGGCGGTAAGGTGCGCCGCAGAAAGTGGCAGGCTCCGCGAAAGGCCATTTCCGTCGCTCGCCGGAAAAGACCGTGTCAGCGACGCGCTTGAATTCGGGGTCGAAAATATCGCCGCCGGACGCCGCGCCATATTTTGCGCGCAGAGCTTCGAGTTTTTTGTTGTCCGCCATGGTTCGTCCCTAAATTATGCTCAGAAAACGATAGAGTAAGCCGCGCGCGCTTTCAAATCATGCCTCGATCTTGCCCCGTGCATAAGTCCTTGCGGCGGCATGACGCAATTTGCGCCCTCGGCGGCGCTTGGATAGAAGTTTTACTTAGCCTTTTCATATTCAAAGCCCTGATCGGGATCCGCTCATGACGCCTTTTAACCCCCTCGTTCGCGACACCGGATCACCACCGATCCCCGAGGCGCAGGCATGGACGCGCCGCTATGATGGGTCCCGCGGCCCCTTAATTGATCTTTCGCAGGCGGTGCCCGGCTATCCACCGCATCCTGATCTTCTCGCGCGCCTCTCGCTGGAAGCGGGTTCAGTGGCGGCGGCACGCTACGGCGATATCTATGGCGACGAACCGCTCCGCAGCGCGCTCGCTCAAGATATCAATACGCTTTATCGTGGATCGCTTGATCATGATGACGTGATGATCACATCGGGATGCAATCAGGCTTTTGTCCTTACCATGATGTCACTCGCGAAAGGCGGCGACAATGTCATTCTGCCTGCGCCTTGGTATTTCAATCACCAGATGATGCTTGACATGATCGGTGTTGAACCACGCGCTTTGACGTGTCGCGCGGAAAATAGATTTATACCTTCAGTTGACGATGCTGAGCGTCTGATTGATCAAAATACACGCGCTCTGGTTTTGGTCACGCCGAATAATCCGACAGGTGCAATTTATCCCCGTGAGAGGCTCAAAGCCTTCTTAGCGCTCGCCCAGCGTAAAAAGATCTGGCTTGTGATCGATGAAACCTATCGTGATTTTTTACATCACGATGAGGGCGCGCCGCATAATCTCTTTAATGAAAGCGCGTGGCGGGAGAATGTCATCTCGCTTTATAGTTTTTCAAAATCCTATTGTGTGCCCGGCCATCGGGTCGGCGCGATCATCGGTGGCCGCACCATTCTCGAAGAAATCGGCAAAGTGATCGATTGCGTGCAGATTTGCGCCCCCCGTGCTGCGCAAGGTGCGCTCGCATTTGCCATTCCTGCGCTCAGCGCGTGGCGCCACGACAATACAGCCGAGATTACCCGTCGTGCTGAAGCCTTCCGCACAGCCATGACGTCAATTGACGGATGGAAGCTTGAATCGATTGGTGCTTATTTCGCTTATGTCGCCCATCCCTTCAAGGGACAGTCCGCGCGTCTTGTTGCCGAAGCGTTGGCAGCAGAACGCGGTGTCCTGGGCTTACCGGGACCTTATTTCGGACCCGGACAAGACGGTTATCTTCGCCTTGCTTTCGCCAATGTCGGCGTTGAATCGATTCAACAACTGCCCTCCCGCCTTACTGGCTTTTCGCTATAACGCGTAACGCTCACACATTCCACGAAAAGACATCGCTCATGCATCGGCTCGCCATACTCGTCGCCCTCGTCTCACTCGTCCTCTTCGGTCTATCGGCTTTCGGGCAGACAACGGATGGACTTGATCTCGCCATTGTCGGCGCGCTGCTCGCGGCGACAACATGGCGCGGGGCTATGATGTCACGCTTCTTACAAATTCTGGCCGCCATTTTTGCTGCTGAATTTGTTGTGTTTGGCACGGTCTCTACACTCGCCGAACGAGAATTATGGCCTGAAACTTTAGCGTCATTTCTGCCGCCCGACAGTTTGCCGATAACGGTGGGCGTATTCGGCATCATCATTCACGCGATTTCCTATGTGCCCGGCATTGCGTCAATCATGCGGATTGCCGATCGCTATTTTGACGGCAACACAAAAGTCACCGTGCGCCCCTGGCCCCTGCCCGCTTTCTCAATTCGCGAACAAACGCTCGCGCGCGGCTTCGTCACATTTCTTGTTCTCATCAATCAGGCGCAAGTTGGCATTTCAGTGCGCCTTTCCTATTTCAACCGTGATTGGTTCAACGCGCTTGAAGAAAAAAATGGCGAGTTATTCTGGCGGCTACTTTATACCGTCTTCTTGTTCTGGGCGATGATTTATATCGTTTCAGCCATCGTCGAATATCTTATCCAATCGCAATTGATTATCCGTTGGCGCCGTTGGCTCACCGAACGCTATGTCGGTGACTGGTTGGGCGATGGCGGTCATTATCGCCTCGCTCTTCAAGGGGGAACCGCAGACAACCCCGATCAGCGTATTGCGGATGATGTCGACATGTTCATCAATCGCACTTACAATCTGTCGATCTCTTTGATCGCGACCATCAGTTCGCTTGTCTCCTTTTCAATTATTTTGTGGTCTATTTCTTCAAACTTCACCATTCCCGGCACCGAGATTGCGATTCCCGGATTTCTGTTCTGGGTCGCATGCCTTTACTCAGGGATCGGCACGCTTTTAACCCATCTCATTGGTCGCCGATTGATTGGCCTCTATTTCAATCAACAAAAATACGAAGCGAGCTTCCGCTTTTCTCTCGCGCGCTTGCGTGAATATGCCGAGCAAGTTGCCCTTCTGCGTGGCGAGCCTACGGAGAAGAGCCTTTTGATGAACCGCTTCGGCGACGTGATTCATAATTTTCTGGCTATCGTCTCCGTTCGTAAAGTCTTGATGGCTTTCACCGCGTTCTACGGTCAAATCAGCCCCTTCATTCCCTATATGGTCGCGGCACCCTTCTACTTCATCGGCAAAATCCAATTGGGTACGCTCACCCAAACCGCGAGCGCGTTCGGCCGCGTTGAAGGAGCGCTCAGTTATTTTATCGATGCCTATACTTCGGTTGCTGATTATCTCTCCGTCGTTCGTCGTTTGACGAGTTTTGATTCCGCACTCGAGTCCGCGCGTGCGCTCGGGACAACACCGCCGCATATTGCGCGCGTCACAGAAGCAACAACCGATCTCCGCGTCGAGGCGTTGCGATTGTCACTACCCAACGGCACGCCGATCATGGAGGCAGACCTCTCCTTCCGCCAAGGCGACTCGGTTCTGATTTCTGGCCCCTCGGGTTCGGGCAAATCGACTTTGTTGCGCGCGCTCGCAGGCATCTGGCCTTATGGTCATGGTCGCATCAGTCTTCCTGACCATGCATCCCTGATGTTGTTGCCGCAAAAGCCTTATCTGCCACAAGGCACCTTGCGTGCCGTCATCGCTTATCCGGCGGCGCCTGATCAATATTCCGAAGAAGCTCTTCTTTCCGCACTCGCCCGCGTTGGTCTTGGCAAATTGTCAGGCGCGCTTGATGAAGAGTCGAACTGGGCGCAGCGTCTTTCGGGGGGTGAACAGCAACGCATCGCCATGGCGCGTGCTCTTCTTGCCAAGCCTGATTGGCTCTTCCTCGATGAAGCAACGAGTGCACTTGATGAAGACAGCGAAAATCGTCTTTACGAAATGCTGAAGGTTAATCTGCCCGGTGCGACGATCATCTCCATCGGTCACCGCTCGACTTTGAAAGCGTTCCACGCGCGCGCCATTCGCATGGAAGGAAGCGAGAAAGGTCTTTTTACACCGCGTGAAATCTAAACCTTGAGGTCAAAATAAAGCACGGTCGAATTTCAATTCGCCCGCTTGGCCAAATAGAAAGAGATTGCCTTCGCGTTCTTCCCATTTACCTGTCGTACGCAATCCGAGAAGATAGGCTTTTTCGAGATCCATTTCGGCTTTCGCGCATTCTTTACGCGTGAGCGCGAGCGGTCCCACCGCCAAGCCTTGATTTTTGAGCGGATAGGCAACCGCTGAGAATGTATTGCAGCCACTAAAGCCGCGCATTCGCAATTGTGCGTCAAGCTGCAGCGTCGGTTGGGTCAACCCAATGGATTTTCCATTTAGCGACACGAGAACCCACTGCACGCCAACTGGAAATTGCTTCTGTTGCATTGTCGTTAACGCGCCAGACTTGCCACCCGCAGGAGGTTGCTCTTGCGCGATCGCGGGAGCAATGAACACACCCCCCACAAGGGCAAGCAGAAGACCCGCAGCGGCATTCTTGAAGCGTTTCATTCGATCACCTCTTGTCCAATTCAGGACGTTTGTAATTTAATTTCATCTCTCGTTTAGCGATCCAACCGCGCATCAAGGCGATCGGCGAGCGTATTCGTCGATGTGAACACATAATCAAGATGGGCAACCGACACGCGCGCCGCACCCGAAGTAATCAACCATTCACTGACATCAAAGATTTTCTTCTTCGGGCAATGAAAGGCAATCTCGTCATCCTGCGTCGCCACAACCACAACGCCAAAACGGGTCATGGCCTCTGTCGCAAGGGACGCCGGCACGACACGGAACGCCGCGCGCACCGCGCGGTTCATGCGTGCTTCTTCTTCCGCCGCAATGCGCGCAAGCATTGACCGCGCCAAACGGCGTTGCGTTGCCGTCCAAGGAGCCGAGAGTGACGCCACAAGATTGGCTTCGCTTTTGAGCATAATGCCATCATCGAGAACTTTAAGCGCGTTGGCTTGAAGCGTTGCGCCGGTTGTCGAGATATCGACGATCAGTTCCGCGGTCCCCGCAGCTGGCGCGCCTTCGGTCGCACCGAGGCTTTCAACGATGCGATAATCCGTGACACCGTGCTCGGCGAAGTAGCGACGTGTCAGATTGATGTATTTCGTTGCGACGCGCATTTTGCGGCCGTGACGTTGCCGAAATGCCGAGGCCACATCTTCGAGATCCGCCATTGTGCGCACATCGATCCAAGCCTGGGGCACGGCGACAACAACATTCGCATGGCCAAACCCGAGCGGCGCCACAAGTTCAAGACGTTGATCCGCATCGGCTATCGACTCGCGGATCAAATCTTCACCGGTAATCCCGAAATGCACGCCACCCGAAGCCAATTCACGGGCAATTTCGGACGCCGATAAAAAGAGAACCTCGACATCCTTCATGCCTTCGATTGCACCGCGATAATCGCGCGCCCCGCGCGACTGGACAAGTGCCAGGCCTGCACGCGCAAAAAACGCGAAGGCATTTTCCTGCAGGCGACCTTTTGAAGGCAACGCAATCAGAAGCGGTTCATCGTGACGCGACGCATTCATGCCGCGCCTCCCTGCAAACGATCAATAAACACCGCGCAGCCGACAGCGGGAATGGATGTTGGCGCGCCAAGCAAATTCAAAAGCCGGTCATAACGACCGCCCCCCACGAGCACACGCTGATCACTCTTCCGACGAATTTCAAACACAGCACCCGTATAATAATCGAGATTCCGGCCAAAACGCGCCGAAAAGAAAATATCAGAGACGTTCACACCGCGCGCCGCATAAAATCCCGCGCGCGTCTCGAACGCATCCAATGCCTTATCAAGATCAAGCTTCGCGTCATCACATAAGGCACGCAAAGCATCCGAAGCTGAATCGGGATCACCTTCAATCGTTATAAAGCGTGCAAGCACCGAACGCGCCTCGTCAGACAGTGTGCCTTCATCTTCGCGCGCCGCTTGTGCCAGAAAGCGCTCGGCAATCTCACCCGCACTGCGACCGCCGACCGAGGAGATACCCGCAATCTTCAAGAGGTCCTCGACAAAGCCACGCGCTGCGCGCGGATCTTGTCCCTGCATCGCTTTCAAAAGTCCCGCATGTTCGCTTGGTTCGATTTCATCATTGGCCATTGCCGCGAGTGAAGCCGCATCAAGCGCGCCCTTCGCAAAAGCACGACGCAACCGACGTTGCCAGACGGCGGGTAAACCCAGAGCATCAAGCAAAGCTGTAAAGAGACCCATATCGCCTAAACGGATATCAAGGCTCGTCTCGCCTGACGCCTTAAGCGCCTCAAGCGCGCGCGCCAGAATTTCAGCATCAGCGGCTTCTGAATCCGTGCGACCGAAGGATTCAATCCCCGCTTGGATAAACTCAGTCGGCTCACCAGGCCGCGCCCGAAACACGGGCCCGTAATAGCTGAACCCGGCCTCGGAAAGTTTACCCGCAGCGAGAAACGCACGCGCCACAGGAATCGTAAATTCCGGACGCAAGGCCCATTCGCGGCCCTCAGTGTCATTGGTCAAAAGGAGGCGGTGGCGAATTTCCTCGCCTGATAAATCGAGAAAAATATCAGCCGGCTGCAAGATATCCGGCTCGATCCGGGTATAGCCGGCCGTTTCGAACAGACTAGTAACAGTCTCGGCTTTGGACGGGGTGGACACGACGCCTGATCCTTCTGGTGCGGGCGCGCTTTTAACAAACCTACCGCCGCAACGCGACAGGAAATCGCATTGTCAGAGGACAAATCCGGGACTAACCTATCAAATCTGAACGAAAATCCGCTTTTCGGCGAGGCTTTTACCCTGTCGTAGAACGGATATAACCGCCGCATAGGTTCCGGACGGCCACCCGCGCTCAGGCTTTTTCTTGCCGATAAACTGCATGATTTGGGCTTTTGGGCGATCAAGCGGATCAAAGACTTTTTGCGCGAGCATCTGGCCATCAGGCCCAATCAAAGTCATGGCCAGCGCGTCACCCGCCGAAAGTCCCACGACGCGGGCATAGATCACAACGGCCTCGGACGCGCGTTTGGGCGCGCGCATTTCAAGATTTCCTTGCTCGATCTCGTCCGTGGTTACAGGCCCATCAACAAAGCCCGCATTCAAAATGAACCGATCGATATAGGGCGTGATTTTACTCGTTGTATCGAAAAGACTGCCGCCCGTTTGTGCGCTGCATTGATCATCAGTCGCATCAGGCGCGAAAGGATCTACCACTTTTCCATCATGGCGCAGAGTGAGGTGTAGATGCGGAAAAGCAGCGCGTCCCGAATAACCAATGAGACCCAAACGTTGGCCCGCTTTCACACGATCGCCGAGCCGCACGAGCAAAGAGCCTTGCGCCATATGGCAATATTGCGATTGCCATCCATTACCGTGATCAATGACGAGCCCATTGCCGCAGGCACGCGGATCGCTTTCTGGGCTTTCATCAAGGGTCGGACGATCCGGCATTTCCATGCGGCTGCGCAAAACAGTGCCGTCCGCAATCGATAATACACCCACACCATTGCGTTGCGCTAAGAGCGAAGGGATACGGATATCGGTGCCATCATGGCCATCATAACTCATGGCCCCACAGGTGAAATCGCGCCAACCGGGCCCCGCATCATGATCGACATAATTTTGAATGACGCAGGTTTCGCCTAAGATACAGGCGACCGGAAAATTGAAACGCGGCGCGTCCGACGCGCACGCCACCCCGCACTCGAGAACCAGAGCGCCAACGAACATCGCCATGTGTTTGATCATGGGATCAACCGTGACCTATCGCTAAGCAAAGGTCGAGCGAAAAGTGACGTAAGGTCAATAAATCTTAAATATGGCGCGCGAGCACTTTTCGAACCGCCGCAATCATCTCTGCTTCCGGCACGGCGAATTGCGCTTCGGCCTGTTGCTTCAAATAGGCGTCACGATCCGGCGCGGAGGAGAGCGTTGCGCCCAGAACGAGGTCCTTGATCAGCACTTCACCCTTCTCGCGTTCATCCGACCCTTGAATGACAACGCAAACCGAGCCGCGCTTGTCGGCATATTTCATCTGCGCCTTCATGCCTGAACCACCGAGATAAAGTTCGGCGCGAATGCCATTCTGCCGCAACAAGGAAACGAGGCGCTGATAAGAAGCAGTTTGGTCCTTATCCATCACAAGCACAACAACAGGGCCGAGCTGATCACTCTCCGCGCCATGTTTGCCAAGGATAGAAAGCGCTGCAAGCAACCGCGAGACACCGACGGAGAAGCCTGTCGCGGGAACAGGTTCGCCACGGAACCGTGCAACGAGACCATCATAACGCCCACCGCCTGCAACCGCGCCGAAGCGCACAAGCTTGCCGTCTTCGTCTTTCACTTCGAAAGTCAGTTCAGCTTCGAAAACAGGTCCCGTGTAATATTCAAGGCCGCGCACAACGGACGGATCAATGATCACACGACCATCATCATAGCCGCCGGCGGACACAAGCGAAGCAATCTCTTCGAGTTCCTTGACGCCTTCGACACCGCGCGCGGACCCAGCAACAACAGCATGAAGATTTTTGAACGTATCCGCCAAAGTCGTCGCACGCGCGGACGTGAAGGCAAGAATGGTCTCAGTCGCTTTCGACTCGAGACCCGCACCTTTGGTGAAATCCCCTGAGGGATCCATGCGGCCTTTACCGAGAAGATCACGAACACCCTCAGGCCCTACCTTGTCGAGCTTATCGATGGCGCGCAGTACGATGAGACGTCGCGCGGCGTTGTCATCGCCTGCTAGGCCGATGGCTTCCATCACGCCGTCGAGCACTTTGCGGTTGTTGACCTTGATAACATAATCACCGCGCGCAATACCGACAGCTTCCAACGTATCCGCCATCAACATCGCGATTTCAGCATCGGCCGCCACACCCGGCGCACCAACCGTATCCGCATCAAACTGCATGAATTGACGGAAACGCCCCGGACCTGGCTTTTCATTCCGGAATACGAAGCCGTTACGATAAGAGCGATAAGGCTTCGGCAATTTGTCGAAATGCTCGGCGACATAGCGCGCGAGCGGCGCCGTCAAATCATAGCGCAGCGAGAGCCATTGATCATCATCATCTTGGAAAGAGAACACGCCTTCATTCGGGCGGTCCTGATCAGGCAGGAATTTGCCGAGCGCGTCGGTGTATTCAATGAAAGGCGTTTCCACCGCTTCAAACCCGTAAAGCTCGAAAGTTGCCCGGATTTTTTCGAGCATCCCGCGCATCGCAGAAAGCTCGGCTGGACCACGATCCGCAAAGCCACGCGGCAGCCGCGCCTCAACTTTACGGGCGGCTGAGTCTTTCGGCGCTTCAGAATTGGCGGTCATGGCATCAAATACCTTGGAAAACGCGGGAACTGATGCGCCTCGTAGCGCGGGAGCCCTCATCCGGCAAGTCTTGGAAGAAAAGCGGCCGGCGCTACCCCCTTCCAAACTGGGCGAAGATCCCCGGCGGACCTAGCACTTAAACTTGTATATTGGGGAACCTAAGACCAAGGCGGATCCCATCGTAGCGGGGCGTGAAAGAAGAAATGCAATTTGAAGCATCTCGCCATTTAATCAAATTTAAGTCGAATTGAGTTCAATTCATTCATAAGGGCAGCATTAAAGCGGCGCTAAACTCAGCTCTAAGACCAGTCTTGTGCATGAGACAAAGACCGTATTGCGTACAAAGGACAACTCATCCATATCCAATACTAATTTGGGCTTGTTCAAAATGCCTTGAAGGCCCTATGTTCGTTAAGACTACAACGAACGCTCATCTTTAAGTTGCGTTTTGTCGCGTCAGTCTTTGTAGCGTTCAGTAGATTTTTGACGCGTTGCGCCTTTGAAAGGCGCTTGTCTCTAGAAATAACCCCTGTTCTCTTGAGGAGTCCGGTAAAAGTGCCATCAGCGGCACGCCGGCCTATAAGCGATGCGCGAGATCCCCTGGCAAGACATTCCGCGCGAAAAGGTTTTAGGTGCTCTGCGGCGAGTTCTCCTCAGCGCGGAATTCAAAACTGCGCCTCAATTGGCCGCATTCTTGACCTTCTCGGTCACGCGCACCCTCGAAGGGCGCGGCGCGCTCCTAAAAGCCTATACGGTTGCCACCGAAGTTCTGGGACGCCATGCAGATTTTGATCCGCAAGCCGACCCGATTGTCCGCGTGGAAGCTACGCGGCTTCGTCGTGCGCTCGACCGCTATTATCTCTCTGATGGTCGTGATGATCCGATCCGCATCACAATGCCACGCGGTGGCTATTCCATTGTCATTCATGGCCGCGATGAAGATCCGGAAGAACGACCACCCTACAAGCCCGATACATTTCAAAAGCGGTTTGTTGATCGCTCGCAGGTCTATTGGAACCAGGGGCGTAATGCGGTCGCGCTTCTCGCCTTCATGGGCTTTGTCGTATCAACAACACTTCTGTTTCTGAATGCGAAACCCTCAGCGACCGACAACAGCGCCGACATGCGTCCGCGCTTTGCGGCAATCATCGCGGGTCCCATATCAGGATTGCCTTCCGTCGAAGGGTTTGGCCTATCAGATGTTCTTGTCGAAACCACTTCGCATTTTAGCGGAATCATTGCCTTTTCAGGCATGGTTCCCCGCCCGCCTGATGATCTCTATGTTCTTGAAGGCTCATCTTACAAAAATAATCAGAACTACAAAATCGACCTGCGCCTGCGTCACGCCGCAACGGGACGTGTGATCTGGACGTCACATCTTCAGATCAAACCCGAACCGGACTCGTTGAGACTGGCAGCCCAACGCTTGGCGCATCGTTTAGCTGGCCGCACGGGGCCGATGCGTACAGATGCCCTTCCTGCCAAGATCGATTCTGTTTCTGGGCGTGAGGCCCTGCGCGCCTGTTTGGCCGTCACAGATGCCGCTATACGCAGTAATGCATCGACACTTAATGGTGCCGCGCGACGTTGCCTTGATGAGGCTCTCGCAACCCGAAGCGAGAGTGCGGTTCTTCTGATGTCGTCGGCACTTCTCCGCTTCACGACATCGCCGCAAGAAAGCGACAAGATCGAGGCCGAAGCAAAAATGGCGCTCACACTTGATCCGAATAATGCGGAGGCTGCCAATTTGCTCGCAGAGATCGCTGCCCTTCGCCAAGATGAGATGGCAAAAGTCTGGGGCGAGAAGGCCTTATCGGCCAATCCCTTCGACCCCGCTTTGCTCCGCGCTGAAGCACGACGCCGCGAAGCTGCCGGAGAAAGCGAAAAAGCAAATACGCTCCTCAGCCAAGCGACAATACTTGAAGCCGCCGTGGACTTGGATTGATCCAACGCAAACCGGTCTCAACGGATCGGGCATAAAAAGGATTGCGAACAACCCTTTCGCCTGCGCCTTCAAAAAAAGTGATGGAGACCGTCTGTGAGGCTTTTGACCCTGTTTGGTGCCCTACTGGCCGTCGTCGGTGCGGCGCTCTTTTGGTGGATCTATCTTAATCCGATCACAGTGAGCCTTGTTCCCGTCACTCGCGGCACAGCGGCGGAAGTCGTTTATGCGACGGGTATTGTTGAACCCGTGACGTGGGCAAAGATCGCCCCGCTTGCGCGCAAACGTCTGATTAAAACTTGTAAATGTGAAGGGCGTTTTGTTAAAACGGGTGATGAAATTGCGCGTCAAGATTCATCACTTGAGCAATCCGCCCTTGATGAATTACTCGCACGTCGACAAATGTTGGAAAATGATCTCCGCCGCGCATCCGACCTGCTTGGTCGCAATGTCGCTGCCGCAACGGCCGTCGAACAAGCCTCGACATCATTGAAAGAAATGGACGCACGCGTTGCCGCCGCGCGCGAAGCGCTTGATGATTTGATTTTGCGCGCGCCAATCGATGGCGTCGTTTTGCGCGAAGATTTCTCAGCTGGCGAAATTGTCGGACCCGGCGATGTGATATTTTGGGTAGGACAACCGCATCCCTTACAAATAACAGCTGATGTGAATGAAGAAGACATCG